>JALCOX010000049.1 GCA_022649925.1 Bifidobacteriaceae bacterium
GAACCTGGTGTGCACGCCAGGAGCCCTCGGTCTTCTTGCCGTCGATGAACTTCGGGCAGGTCCAGCCCTTCGGCGTGCGGAAGATGATCATCGGGTAGAACGGACGCTCCATGTCGTTCGTCTGAGCTGCAGCCTTGATGTCGCAGATCTCGTCGAAGACGGTCTCGAACAGCTCGGCGAAGCGACGGTGAATCGACAGGTGATCCTCGTCGTCGAAGCCAGCGATGAACTCGTAAGGTTCGTAACCCATGCCGTGGAAGAACTCGTGCAGCTCGTCATCCGAGATGCGGGAGAGGATCGACGGATTGGCGATCTTGTAGCCGTTGAGGTGCAGGATCGGCAGAACGATACCGTCGGTGCGGGGGTTCACGAGCTTGTTGGACTGCCAACCGGTGGCCAGAGGGCCAGTCTCAGCTTCGCCGTCGCCCACGATTGCGGGGACGAAGAGGCTCGGGTTGTTCATGATGGCACCGTAAGCGTGGGAGAGCGCGTAACCGAGCTCGCCACCCTCGTGGATGGAACCGGGGGTCTCAGGTGCGAAGTGGGAGGGGATGCCGCCCGGGTAAGAGAACTGGCGGAAGAACTTCTGCATGCCCTCTTCGTTGTTGGTGATCTGCGGGTAGTACTCGGAATAAGTACCGTCGAGATAGGACTGCGCAGTTCCTGCAGGGCCGCCGTGGCCGGGTCCCATGATGATCACGGTGTTCTGCTGGTGATCAGCGATGAGACGGTTGATGTGACCGATGAGGAAGTTCAGACCAGGAGTGGTTCCCCAGTGGCCAACGAGACGATGCTTGACATCCTCGCGGGTGAAGGGTTCCTTCATCAAAGGATTGCTACGCAAATAAATCTGGCCAATAGACAGGTAGTTGGCAGCGCGCCAGTACTTGTCGATGCCTTCAATGGCTTCCTCAGAAACGGGAGCGTCAAGCTTCTTCCAAGGAGTGCCGATAACAGGATTCGTCATTTGTTCTCCTGCACTTTTGTGCGATCGGTTATTGTTCTCGGAGCGTCTTGAATCCGATGATCACTTGCTCTGTGTCGGTCTGGACTCTTGCGTTCCAATCGCCCCCCATCTTATGGGAACGAGAAGACTTTTGCACCTTCTAATAGCAGAATGTTCGATGTAACGTGCTCAAACCGTTGCGATCACTGAAGAAACACCGATTGGCACGTTCTACCTAAGCGTTTTAAATGAACAAAACCTATCAAAAATCTTAAGAAATGTTAGGTTCTGTGAGTTCTGCTGAGAGAGTCGCAATGTCGGAACAAATCGGCATAATTGCTATATTCATGGTCAATATTGGTCCTTCTCGGCCACTTACGGAGGAAAAATGGACAAAAGTCCCGTTCTCGTTGTTGATTTTGGAGCTCAATACGCCCAGCTCATCGCGCGCAGGGTCCGCGAGGCTCACGTGTATTCGGAACTTGTTCCACATTCGATGCCTGTCGACGAGATGCTCGCCAAGAAGCCTCAGGCAATCATTCTCTCAGGTGGTCCCGCGTCGGTGTACGAGCCAGGTGCGCCAGATCTCGATCCCAAGATTTTCAAGTCTGGCATTCCGATTCTCGGCATTTGCTATGGCTTCCAGGTGATGGCGCATGAGTTGGGCGGCGATGTCGACAAGGCGGCGCTGGGGGAGTACGGCAAGACGGAGGCCGTTATTACTGACTCCACTGCGATGCTCGACGGATCTCCTGAGGACCAGTCCGTGTGGATGAGTCACGGCGTTGCAGTCAAGAAGGCGCCGGAGGGCTTCGAGGTGATTGCCCATACGGACGGTGCCCCCGTCGCCGCAATGGTCAACGAGTCAGAGAAGTTGTACGGCGTGCAATGGCACCCCGAGGTGAAGCACACTCCTCTGGGTCAGCAGCTCATCTCAACCTTCCTCCATGAGAATGCAGGGATTGAGGACAACTGGGATCCCAAGGGGATCATCGACGACCAGGTCGCCAAGATTCGTGAACGTGTCGGTGACGACGAGGTGATCTGTGGACTTTCGGGCGGCGTTGATTCCGCCGTTGCGGCTGCACTGGTTCACCGGGCCATCGGCGATCAGCTCACCTGCGTATTCGTGGACCACGGCCTCCTGCGCGAGGGTGAAGTGGAGCAAGTCAAGCACGACTTTGTTGAGGCGACGGGCATCAAGCTCATCACCGAGGATGCCTCCGATGCCTTCTTGACGGCGTTGGCGGGTGTCACCGAGCCCGAGCGTAAGCGCAAGATCATCGGCGAAAAGTTTATCCGCACCTTCGAGAAGGCAGCCCGTGAGGTTGTCGCGGCCGCAGGGGAGAAGGGCACGAAGGTCAAGTGGTTGGTGCAAGGAACCCTCTATCCGGACGTCGTGGAATCCGGTGGCGGTGACGGTGCTGCCAACATCAAGTCCCATCACAATGTGGGCGGCTTGCCCGACGACCTCGACTTCAAGCTCATCGAGCCATTGCGCACCTTATTTAAGGACGAGGTTCGCGCCATCGGCACCGAGCTCGGTCTACCTGACGACATCGTGTGGCGTCAGCCGTTCCCCGGCCCTGGTCTGGGCATTCGCATCATCGGCGAGATTACCAAGCCGCGACTGGATTTGTTGCGTCGTGCCGATGCCATTGCGCGTGAAGAGCTCAGCAAAGCCGGTCTAGACCGCGACATCTGGCAATGCCCGGTGGTGCTGCTGGCCGACGTTCACTCTGTGGGAGTTCAAGGCGACGAGCGCACCTATGGTTCGCCGATCGTGTTGCGCCCGGTGAGCTCGGAGGACGCCATGACGGCCGACTGGTCGCGCGTCCCCTACGACGTGCTCAGCGTTATTTCGACTCGTATTACTAACGAGTGCCGCGGCATCAATCGCGTAGTTCTCGACGTGACGAGCAAGCCGCCGGCAACCATCGAATGGGAGTGATTTCTTCCCGCTGACGAGTGTTTCTCGTCTCGGCAGTGCGAAAGATCCCGCGGATTGTGCGTGTCGCAGATCCGCGGGATCTTTTGTGCCTTGAAGCTAAGGAGTGGATTTGACGACGTTTTTTCACGATGATGTGGCTCTCGGGGGTCGCGGAAAAGGTCGACGGATTCTCGTATTCTGTGTATTGTTGAATTGTTTGTGAGAAGAACGGTGTGATGCGGGAACGGTGAGGCAGCGTGTGCTGAACTGGGCGTCTTGCCGGGAATCGAAAAATCCGGTTATTCAAGGGAGAAGAGATGAGAAATCGCGTAAAAGCGTTCATCGCATCGTGCGCGGCACTGGCGTTGGGAACCGTCGGCCTCGTTGGTGGCGTTAGCACCGCAAACGCCGCAGGTACTGCGAAGATCACATTGAATGCAACGGAGGGTGAGACCCTCGCTGGTCATGATTTCACGGCGTATTTGATCGGAAGTTATTCAGACGTCCAAATGGACGGTTCCAACGTTAAGTCCTTGAATGTGACTGCTCCGGACGACACCACAGAAACCTGGATTGATGACGCTCTGAGCACCAATGGCGTGACGGCGGATGCGGTCACCAAGGGCGCCTATTCCTTTGCGGCTCTCACCGATCAGACGAATATTAGGAAGATTGCGCGGAGCCTGGCAGATGCGGCAACCAAGCCTGCCTCCGTGGGAACTTTGAGCGTAGAGAGTGCGAGTGGGGATATTACCGGATTGACCGATGGCCTATATCTCGTCACCGACTCGGCAGGAAATCCCATTGTGATTGGTACCACGGCCGCAGGTGCAAGCTTCGCAGACCAAAAGCTGGGTGAGGCGATCGTCAAGCCGACCACGAATCCGACCGACTTGGTGAAGAAGGTTTTTGCAGCCGACGGGACGACCCCGGTGGAGCAAAAGGGTTCTCAATCCTTGGGAACGACCGAGGTCTTCAAGGTGGAATACACCTTGCCGACGAATCTTCAGGCGAAGGATGTCACCGTTAAGGACGTTGCAACCGGACTCAAGATTGACACCTCAACTATCAAGGCAACATTGTCGGATGGCACCGAGGTGACCAGTTTGCTGGAAGGCACACCGAGTGAGACCGGATTCGAGTACAGCTCAAAGAATCTGTACCCGGACAACAGCGGCAAGCGTGTGACAATTACGTATTCGGCCGAGATTGTCTCCGCCCAGGCGAGCAACAAGGCAACCACGGAGGTCGTGCCTGTTGATGGACTCGACGACCCGAATCCACAGACACCCGAAAACGTAGAGACGACGAACGTCGTCGGAGGTTTTGACCTCAAGAAGGTGTCCGCAGCAGATGGCTCCGCACTCGAAGGTGCGGGATTCAAGCTTCAGGATTCGAGCAACAACCTGTGGGCTGTCGCGCAGAATGGATCTTTCACCGTTTCCTCGTGGACCGCCAACGAGGCCGACGCCACTGAATTCCTGACGGCAGGAGACGAAGGACGCATCGACTTCTTCGGTCTGGGTGCGGGTACTTATCACGTAAAGGAAACCACAACTCCCAGCGGATTCTTCACCTCAGTCAAGCCTGAATTCGACGCAACGGTGAAGATTGATACTGCGGCGCAGAGCTCGGATACCGACAACACGGCGACTGACGACGGAGATGTTCAGTTCGCGGGTACGGGCCTTGCTTCAGGCCTGGTTTCGGCCGCCGACGGTGTGACAGTCGAGGTGAAGAACATCAATTCTCTGACCCAACTGCCTCAGACCGGTGCTGCAGGAATCGTTCTGTCGGTGCTGGCAGGTGCAGCCTTGATCGGTGCGGGGTTGTCGATTGTCGCGCTGGAGAAGAGGCGCTCATCCACCCGCAGGTCGACTGCCAGATAGCAGCGATAGCGGTAAGGAGGGAGGACACGGGTATCGAGCTGCCGCAAAGTGAAGCTCGATGCTTGCGTCCTCCTCAATCGGCTAGGAACCTGACTGGAAATGCAACGCCGGAGAAGTTCCGAAGAAGCGAGTGGAGTGAAAAATGAGGATGGTTATGGCCGACACAAAAGTCGCATCAAAGGTGTCCTTTAAACCTGCTATCAGTATTGCGCTGGCCAGTGTCGGTGTCCTGGTAGCACTGCTGTTTGCCCTCTCGTGGTTTAACTCTGCACAAGCGGTTGATCCAGGCCCCAAGGGTGCTTCGATGACCATGTACGACTACACGGTCGACACCACGCAGGCTGATCAAAGTGTGAGCGCCCCCGCCGATTTGTGGGCGGACCTCACTAAGGGCATCAACAGTGCTGACGGCACCGCTCCAGGTCACCTCTTGAAGTTCCGCAAGGCCAACGACAACCCCCTCGCGGTCCCGGCTGGTGAGACCTCGGAGCTCTTGGAGAAGTACGCAACCTCAAATTTGAACCTCGGTGGCAACACCAGAGACATGCCAGATGCTACTGAGCCTGTTCTTAACGCCTCTGGATACCCGGTTCTTCACGATCTAAGCATCCCGGCTTCCGAATCTTTGGATTATCTCTTCGACGGTTCGACTCAGAATGGCAAGGCAGTTTACCCGGCAAATGCTTCTACGTTGCTGCAACAATCGGGTACACAGTGGAGCTACGACTCGAACACGAAATCGGCGCTCTTCGACACTGCGACTGGTAATTTCACGTTGGGAGCGGCTCCGGCTTCCTATTTCGATAGGGGATTCTTTCCCTTCGGCGGTGGGCCAAACGATGGAAACCATTACTTCGGAATGCAGTTCATCCAGCCATTTGTCATGACGGAGAGCGGCAAGGATCTGTCTGGCAATCCCATGACTTTCTCGTTCAGCGGCGATGACGACGTGTTCTTCTCCATCGATGGAGTCGTGGTAAGTTCTCTCGCCGGCGGTCTGCGTTCAAAGAGTGTCAGCATCGACATGACCACTGGCAAGGTCACCAGGACCAACGCGGCCAATGCTGTGACACAGACGACTCTGGGCAAGCTGTTCCAGGATGCTGGAGTCACGGGCAAGACGACGGGTGACCTCCTCACGGCTGGCGACCACACTTTCAAGATGTGGTATTTGGAGCAGGGCAACTTCGGCTCGAGTCTTTTGATGAGCTACAACCTCGTGCCCCGCGTTGCGAGTTTGAACTACGACATGAATGGCGGCGACGGCTCCATCGATTCCGTTGAAGTCGCAGAGAATAGCACTGCGACAGTGACGTCCGAGGTTCCAACTCGGACTGGATACTCCTTCGAGGGTTGGAATTCAACGAAGACAGGTTCTGGCACAACGTATACGGCTGCGCAGGTAGTCACGCTCAATGAGGATCTGACGCTGTATGCGCAGTGGAAACAGATTGCTCATACCCTCACCTACGACGCGAACGGCGGAACGGGGAGCGTGGCGGCGCAGGTCGGCAATGGAGACGTTACTCTTGCAGACTTCACGGGCATGAGTCGAGATGGATATACCGTGGTGGCATGGCTGTCGCAAAAGGACACCGGTGACGCCTATAAGCCAGGTGATTCTTTCGATCTCACGCAGGACACGACGCTCTATGCCTACTGGGTGAAGGATCTTGACTTCGTCTGGCAGGCTAACGGTGGTGCGGGCGACGGCGGTGAGACGAGTGTTCAAACCAGTGTTGCAATCACTTCTGAGCGCACTGCCACTCCTAAATCTTCAACGGGTTGGGCCTGGGTACTTGTCTATAAGTATCAGGGAATCGACAATCCTTTCAGTAGAGATGGATATCAGTTCAGGTCGTGGAACACCAAGGCCGATGGGTCGGGTAGGGATGTGCCTGAGTTGCTGTCGGTGAGGAGTTCGGCCCCGCAGCTGACCGTTGAACAGCTGACGCCTAGCCCCGTTGATATGTATGCTCAGTGGGATCCACTTGTCACCTATGACCCCAATGGGGGCAGCGGAGAAAATGTCACAGAGACCGCGGGTGGTTCGCACCAATTCGACGTTGAGGATCAGGGTTACGACCGAGACGGATATATCTTCGCGGGCTACAACGACAAGGCCGATGGAACTGGTAAGAGCTACGCGGTAAAGGACACCATTGACGTCCTTTCCCCGCTGCATCTGTACGCGCAATGGAAGAAGGCTGTCGCGGTCTTGCCATCTACGGGAAGCTCAGATACGAAGAATGCGATTCTCTTGGGGCTCGGTACTATCGGGATCGGCATTATCGTGGCCGGCGTGACGACGGTGGGCACACGGCGTCGGAATGTCCGATGATCGGTGGGAATGGCGAGTGAGGTGAGGTGATCAGGGAAGCGATGTCGTGGAAGGAAATCTGTCAGGGTTCTGCTGCGAACGACGCTTCCCGCAAGGCCAAGGGATCGTCAAAGGTGGTACGACGAGTCCTGTTGGGATTCGCATTCGTGCTGATTCTCTTGGGAATTATCGTGATTGCTTATCCGCTTGCACTGCAACAAGTCACCACAACCCAGCAGGCGAGTGAGGTGCATTCGTTTACGAACGCGGCAGAGCGATTGAAGGCCTCTGTGCAGAACGAACAGTTATCGCGGGCGCGACACTACAACGAAAAACTCGCGCGCACGCCCCAGAGTATCGGAGAGGTCTCCGATCCCTTCTCGGGTGACGCGACCGGTGATTTCTCGGGCTCAGATGACCGTGATTATGAGAGCCAGCTCACCAAGCCGCAAGGTGGCATGGCAAGCGTGGTGATTCCTAAGATAAGCGTGAATCTCCAGATTTTTCACGGCTCAAGCATGGAGGTCCTCGGCAAGGGCGCCGGTCATCTTCACGGTACGAGTCTGCCCATCGGCGGGAAATCGACGCACGCAGTGATCACGGCGCATCGAGGGATGTACAACAAGGCGATGTTCACCCGACTCGACGAGCTGAGCGTGGGGGATCCTTTCTACATTGAGGTGATGGGCAAAACCTTGGGCTATCGTGTCGTGTCCATCACCGTCGTCACCCCCGACGACATGAGCGGTCTGAGGATCGAAAAAAATCGGGATTTGGTGACATTGTTGACGTGCACGCCCTATGGAATCAATGACCATCGGTTGTTGGTGACGGGGGAGAGGGCGGCGATTCCCGCCGAGGTCCCCGCGGTCTCTCAGGCGCACGGGGATCTCAGCAGACTGATGTGGAGCTTGATCCTCGTTCTCTTTGCTGTGCCGTGGATCGTGTGGTGGATGACGTACAGGCGTCGCAGAAGGCGGATGATGATTTTAGGTTTGCATCAGCGCACAGAGCTCGCTGTTTAGCTAAAAACAAGTAAGTGATCAAATCCAATCGTTCCAGGTAGGTCAATCATGAAGTCAGTCGTTTACGTAGAAAAAGGCGAGGTTGAGACTCGCGAATTTCCGACTCCCCAGATTCAGGATCCGGGAGATGCCATCATCAAGGTTGTGCGTGCCTGCGTGTGTGGCTCGGACCTGTGGTGGTTCAGGGGCCTTTCGGCTGTGCCCGCATCGGGAACCATCGAAGGTCACGAAGCAATCGGAATCGTCGAATCTGTGGGGTCAGAGGTCACACATGTGGCCCCTGGCGACTTCGTGATCGTCCCCTTCACCCATGGGTGCGGTCACTGTGCCGCCTGTCGTGCCGGCTTCGACGGCAACTGCCTGGTCTCAAAAGACATGGGCGGTGGGTTCCAAAGCGAATACGTGCGCTACAGCTTTGCGGACTGGGCGCTCGTCAAGATCCCCGGTGCTCCCGCCGACTATTCTGACGCACAACTCAACGACCTGCTCACGCTCTCCGACGTGATGGCCACCGGTTACCACGCCGCAGTGAGCGCTGAGGTGAAGCAGGGAGATACCGTCGTCGTCATGGGTGACGGTGCCGTTGGACTGTGCGGTGTCATTTCTGCCAAGCTGCGTGGTGCTGATCGCATTATCGCTATGAGCCGCCACGCGGATCGTCAGAAGCTGGCGCGCGAATTCGGTGCAACCGATATCGTCGAAGAACGCGGTGACGACGCCGTCAAGAAGGTCACGGAGATGACGGGCGCCGGCGCAGACGCGGTTCTCGAGTGTGTGGGAACCGGTTTGTCGGTTGAGACGGCGATCGAGGTCGCTCGCCCGGGTGCTGTGGTCGGCCGTGTCGGCGTGCCGCAGGAAGTGACAGACGCCAACAAAACTCCGTTCTGGAAGAATGTCGGATTGCGCGGCGGAATTGCGGCGGTGACGACCCATAACCGGGCCATCTTGCTCGACGCCGTGCTCAAGGGTGAGATTCATCCTGGAAAGGTGTTCACTCAGCGCTTCGACCTTGATCATGCTCAGGAGGCTTATGACGCAATGGATCAGCGGAAGGCCATCAAGTCGCTGTTGATCGTGAGCGAAGAAGAGCGCTAAATATCTCATCCACTTGTAATGATAATTATTACAGGTTAGAGTGGCTGCATGACATTTTTCATAACAGGTGCAACAGGTCATTTGGGTGGTGCTGTCGCTGCGGAGCTGGGCAAGCTTGTCCCCACGGAAGACATTAGAGTGGGTGTGCATACGCCCAGCAAGGCAGCGGGACTGAGGCGCTCTGGATTTGAGGTTGTCCCCATTGACTTCGCCGATCAGGGCTCGCTCGTCTCGGCATTTGACGGCGTCGACGTTTTGATCTACATCGCCAGCAAGAGTCACGACAGCTTCAGTCGTGTCACCGAGCTTGAGAACGTCATTTCTGCCGCGCAGGCGGACCGGGTCGGTCATGTGGTCTCCATGGGATTTATGGCCGACCAAGTCAACAATCCCTTCGATCTCAGCGCCTTCTATGGCTATCTGCCCCGACGTCTGGCGAGTTCGAGCTTGGTGTATACGATTCTGCGCAACGGGTTGTATGCGGATCCCCTTGTGCCGTACCTGCCGGAGCTCATTGAGCGCGGCAACGTCATCTATCCGGTGGGTGATCAAGCCCTGAGTTTCATCAGTCTGCGCGAGAGTGCAAGGGCCTTCGCTCGGGTAGCGGTCGCGCCCGAATTGCTTGAAAACGGACGCATCTACACACTCACACAAGACCGCTCCTATACGATGCCACAGTTGGCGGAAGTGCTCTCTGAGGTTTCGGGCGAAACCATCGGTTATGCGCCGGTTTCCAGCGAGGAGTTTGAGCACCTCTACGACGAGGGTGGAGAGGGGCACATGCTCGCCTCCATGTATCAGGGCGGAGCACTGGGGTTGTTGGGCGAGGTGTCTGATGACTTTGAAAGGATCACGGGGAAGCTCGCCATGGGTTTGACTGAATTTCTGAGGGAGAATCTCAGGCGTGCGAAATAGCCTTCGGCACTGAGCTCCGACCGCGTGAGGTGAGGAGTGCCGCGCTCGCGCCCATCGTTACCAGCACGGTTATGACGATGACCGCCATGAAACGTCGGAGGGTATCGGTTTACGATGGCGTTAAACGTCCTGGCTCCCTTTCTGCCGGATCAATGGTCGCTACTGATTTCGGGCAGAACAGCGACAAGGGATTCTGGACCAACCTCATCTATCGATCGGCAATCGGTTTGGCAAAACTGCCTGTGCTCAGGCGAAACTATTCGGTAGAGCATAGAACCGCAACAAATATCTACCTGGCCACGTCTGATCAAGTGAAAGGGATAAGTGGGCGGTATTTTGGCAATAGCAAAGAGCGGCGGCCGTATGCTCGGTACGACTCCGTAGAGAAAAAGCGGGATCTGTGGCGTTATTGCGCAGCATACGCAACCAAAGTTGGAGTGACGGCATTAGAGTAATAAAGGGGTGTGAGGTCAAATGTGACGACCCTCACAGAACACACTAGATGTAGTAAGTTACAAGCGTGTAGTATCTACATCTAGTGTTTTTGTTCATGAAGAAGGGAATTCCTTTGGCCTCGTCTGTCACACCGCCATCTACACCATCTGCCTCCGCACCTGTGGAGAAGTCAACCAACTACTTCACCTGGCTCTTCGCCCAGCTCAAGGGTTGGCCCCAGCAAAACTACTACCTCTTCTGGTTTGCCTTCGGCTGCCAGATCATGACGCTCGTGGGTACGCCGGCTTCCGCCGTCTCCATCGTCACCTTCATCGGTACGACGCTGGGCGTGCTGTGCGTGCTCGCCATCAACGCCACCAAGGCGGTCAACGGTTGGCTTGGCCTCATCAGCGCCGCTTGCTTCATCTTCGTGGGGTTCAGTGCGAAGAACTACCTGTCGATCTTCGAGCAGATCGCCTACGTCATCACCCTCGATCTGCCGGTGCTCATCAGCGTGCGCACGTGGAACGAGGACACGCAAAACCACCTGCGCAAATTCGGCGCCAAGGAATGGGTCGTGTCCATCGTGGCAACGCTCGTCGTCTGGGCAGTGAGCGCCTACCTCATTGGTGCCTTCACCGACGACCCGCGTCCGTGGTTTGACGGCATGGCCTTCGCGATTTCGCTTACCGCCGGCATCATGTGCTTCCTGCGCTACTCCAATCAATATTTCTGGTGGCTGTTCAGCGGCATCGCCCAGCTCGTTCTGTGGGCCGTTACGTTCGCGCAGGGAGACGCCAACCTCGGCATGGCAATCAACTCCAGCATCTACGTCATCAACGACATCCTCGCTTTCACCATCAGCCCGTGGTTCAACCGGGGTCGGCGCAAGCTTGGACTGAAGGAAATCTGAGGGAACGGGAAACGCAACAGCATGATTTACATACTTGGAAGCATCAGCGCCGGTAAGACCTCGTTGACCCGACTGCTCTCAGAAGACATGGGAACGCCCGCTTATTACGAGGACGTGGAGGGCAACGGCATGATCGCCAATCTGCTCGACAAGTTCTACAAGGCGGGCGTCGACTCGCGCAAGCGGACCGGTGCAATTCTCCAGATCGCCTTTCTCACGGCTCGGTACCAGCAGTTGAAGAAGGCTGTCATGCAGGAGAACGCGGTGATGGATTCCTCGCTGGAATCCGCCTTCATCATGGCCTCACAGCTCCACAAGAACGGCGAGATCGACGACGTAGATTTCAATATTTATGTCACGCTCTCTCAGGAGATGCAGTCCAACGTCAACGGAAGCCCCTGGAACGGTGCGCCCGATCTGGCGGTGTACCTGCGAATCGACCCCGAGCACGAGATCGAGGAGATTCAGTCGCGGGGACGGGAAATGGAAGATATTCGTCAAAAGCCCGAACTTGTGGACTACTATCATCGCGTCAATCAGGCCTATAGGGATTGGTCGAAGGGCTACACGCGCTCCTCGCTCATCACCATCGACCGCGAAGACTACGATTTCGTCAATAATTTCTCGGATCGCTCGGAGGTTTTCAACATCATCGAAAAGAAGCTCGTGGACCTCGGCAAGCTTTCGCCGCGTCGCTTCGAGGAAATCAAAGCGAATCGACAGCTGAGCCTGGTTGGCTGACATCCGCTTTGCCAGCTTTACCATTTCTCTAGCTAATGGGGTCGCAATAATCAAGGTGGAACGCGCAACGGAAAATTCCTTGATCGCACTGCAGGCGGAATCTAGCATTAGGTGTGAGAAGTAATGACCTGCCGTGCATGACGAAGATCGGAAGTTCACGACGGGTCTGGAATACCTAGCTAGAGGAGGATTCTATGACTGAGAAGATTGTTATCGTGGGTGCATCGCACGGCGGCCACCAGTCGATTCTGGAGTTGCTGAGCCGCTACGACGACGTTGACATCACCTTGTATGAGGCGGGGGATTTCATCTCGTTCATGAGCTGCGGCATGGAGCTGTATCTTGAGAATTCGGTGACCGCGAAGACCGACGTGCGCAACTTCAGCGAGGAAAGTTTCCCGCAGCCCAACGTGCATATTTTGAGTAATCACACCGTTGAGAAGATCAACGCAGGTGCCAAGACCGTGACAGTGACCGACACTGCCGCCGGTACCTCGGAGACGGTTGCCTACGACAAGTTGATTCTGAGCTCTGGCGTCACACCGCGTTCGCTGCCGGTCCCGGGTGCGGACCTCGACGGCGTGTATCTCATGCGCGGCATCGATTGGGCCACGAAGATCAAGGCAAAGCTCGAGGATGCAAGCGTCAAGAACGTCGCCGTCATCGGTGCGGGCTACATCGGTATTGAGGCCGCAGAGGCCGCACGCAAGGCCGGCAAGTCCGTCACGCTGTTCGATGTGATTGACCGTCCGCTCGGCATGTATCTCGATCCCGAGATGACCAACATTCTCGGCAAGCACCTCGAGGAAAAGGGCGTGCGCGTTGAGATGAGCGCCAAGATCGAAGCGTATGAGGGCTCGGGCACTATAACAGGCGTCAAGACCGCTGCTGGTTCGGTTCCTGCCGACTTGGTGATTCAGGCCGCAGGCGTCGCGCCCAACACGGAGTGGCTCAAGGGCACAGTGGATTTGGACGAGCGCGGCTGGATTAAGACGAACGCTTACCTGCGCACCAATCTGCCCGACGTGTACGCCATCGGCGACGCCACGCTTGCCTACTCGATTCCGGCCGGTAAGAAGATGCCGATCGCCTTGGCGACGGTTGCTCGCCGTGAGGCTCGCTACGTCGTCAAGCATCTGTTCGAGAAGCATCCCTCCGAGCCGTTCCAAGGCTTGGTTGGGTCTTCGGCGCTGAGCGTCTTCGATTATCACTTCGCACAGTCCGGTCTCAACACCACGACTGCTGCGCGTGCTGGTGTCGAGGTGGCCACGAGTTTCTACAGCGACACGCTGCGCCCCAGCTATGTTCCTGCGACTAAGGGCAACCCGGAAGTCTGCGTGAATCTCGTGTTCAACCCCACCACCCATCAGATTCTGGGTGGGGCCGTGCTCTCGACCTACGATGTGACGGCCCAGGGCAATGTGCTTGCGCTCGCCATCAGCCAGCGCCTGCGCTTGGAGGACTTGGCAGAGGCCGACTTCTTCTTCCAGCCTGGTTTCGACCGCCAGTGGAGCCTCATGAATCTCGCCGCACAGCACGCCCTTGGTGAGGTGGCTTTCACGAGAAAGTAAATTTCCGGGCCTCTCGTCTTTGCGCAACATGACGGGAGGCCGGGTGTGGCACTATGGATGCATGCAAACAAACCAGACGATTGAAACGCTGCTGAAGCATGTGTCCGTGCGCGAATTCACGGATGAAAAGGTGGGCGACGACCAGGTCGAGCTGTTGTTGCGCTCTGCGCAGGCCGCCGCCTCCTCGAATTTTCTCCAGGCGTATTCAATCATCGAGATCACCGATGAGGAACTCAAGGAAGATCTTGCAGCTCTATCCGGGGATCAGCCCTTTATCGCCACGGCGAGCAATTTCTTCATTTTCTGTGCGGATCTACACCGCAACGAGGAGCTGATGATCGAGAAGGAAGTCAACATCTCGCAGCAACTCGAAGGTGCGGACGCCTTTATCGTAGCCACCGTCGATGCGAGCCTCGCCGCTCAGAACTTGGTGGTTGCCGCGGAATCGATGGGTCTAGGGACCTGCTACATCGGGGGAGTGCGCGAAAACATCGTTCAGATTTCGCAACTGCTGGAGCTGCCGAACTTCGTTTACCCAGTGTTTGGAGTGGTCGTAGGGCATCCAGCACATCGAAACGCACCCAAGCCGCGTCTCCCGCTCGACGCCGTCTATAGCGAGAATCGGTACAATCCCGACACTATTGAGACGATGTGGGAGTACGACGAAGCGCTCCAAGACTACTATGCACGTCGAGCGCGAGAGGCGGCACGCGCCGCGGGTGAGGAAGCGGGGGAGGCGACACCACATCGCTCGTGGTCACAGGGGATCGCCCACACCTTTTTCGCTCACCCGCGCCGCTTCATGATGAAGTTTCTCAACCGGCGTGGGTGGCTGAGAAACTGAGAGCTCAGGCGGCCTTGACGAGTTCCCCGTCACGCATGCGATACGTAGTGTCACTCCACGCCGTCATGCGCTCGTCGTGAGTCACCATGACGATTGCTTTTTGGCGTGAGTGTGCCTGTTCGGCGAGCAGCTTGACCACGTCAAAAGCGTGTTCCGAATCGAGACTTGCGGTGGGCTCAT
>JALCOX010000050.1 GCA_022649925.1 Bifidobacteriaceae bacterium
ACGATTCAGTACCTCGTGTCTCTGCACGAGGGTGCCGAGAAGTTCCACGGCAAGCGCAACGGTGAGGACGTCGATCTCATCGTGGACGTGGACGATATCGATCACTTCGCGAATCGTCGTATCCGCCAGGTGGGCGAGCTCATCCAAAACCAGCTGCGTACGGGCCTGTCCCGCATGGAGCGCGTGGTGCGTGAGCGCATGACCACGCAGGACGCCGAGGCTATTACTCCTCAGTCCCTGCTCAACATCCGCCCAGTGGCAGCCACCATCAAGGAGTTCTTCGGAACCTCTCAGCTGTCCCAGTTCATGGATCAGAACAACCCGCTCGCTGGCATCACCAACAAGCGTCGTCTCTCCGCGCTGGGTCCCGGTGGTCTGAGCCGCGATCGCGCTTCCATGGAAGTCCGCGACGTGCACCCGTCCCACTATGGCCGCATGTGCCCCATCGAATCCCCTGAGGGCCCCAACATCGGCCTCATCGGTTCCTTGGCAACCTTCGGTCGTGTGAATCCCTTCGGCTTCATCGAGACTCCGTACAGGAAGGTCGTCGACCGTCAGGTCACCGACGACGTCGTGTACATGACCGCTGACGAGGAAGCAAACCACGTCATCGCTCAGGCAAATCAGGAGCTCGACGCTGAGGGTCGCTTCGTCGAAGACACCGCGCTGGTGCGAGACGGAATTGAAGAGGCGGACGATGTCTCGGTCGACCAGGTCGACTACATGGACGTCTCCCCGCGTCAGATGGTTTCCGTGGGCTCCTCGCTCATTCCGTTCCTTGAACACGATGAGGGCCACCGTGCACTCATGGGTGCGAACATGCAGCGTCAGGCTGTCCCGCTCATCAAGTCGGAAGCACCTCTGGTGGGAACCGGCTCCGAGTGGCGTTCCGCTGTCGACTCCGGAGATGTCGTTCTGGCTGGCAAGCCGGGCGTCGTCATCTACGTGAGCGCAGACATGATTCGCGTCATGAACGACGATGGCACTCAGTCCAGCTACAAGCTGGCGAAGTTCCAGCGTTCCAACCAGACCACCTGCTACAACCAAGTCCCGATCGTGAGCGACGGAGACCGCGTTGAGAAGGGTTCCGTCCTGGCAGACGGCCCCGCCACCGAGCAGGGTGAAATGGCTCTGGGCAAGAACCTCGTCGTGGCCTTCATGCCATGGAACGGTTACAACTACGAGGACGCCATCATCATCTCCCAGAGACTGGTGAAGGACGACACCCTCAGCTCCATCCACATCGAAGAGTACGAAATCGATGCACGTGAGACCAAGCTCGGCGCCGAGGAAATCACTCGCGACCTGCCCAACGTCTCCGAGGAAGCGGTTGCCAACCTCGACGAGCGCGGCATCATCCGCGTGGGTGCTGAGGTTGAAGCTGGAGACATCCTCGTCGGTAAGGTCACCCCGAAGGGTGAGACCGAACTGACGCCGGAAGAGCGCCTCCTGCGTGCCATCTTCGGTGAGAAGTCCCGCGAAGTCCGCGACACCTCCCTGCGAGTTCCTCACGGCGAGACCGGAACCGTCATTTCCATTCGTGAGATCACGAAGGAAGACGCCGAGGAGGACGGCGATGAGCTGCCCACCGGTGTTGACCGCATGATCCGCGTCTACATCGCTCAGCACAGGAAGATCACCGTGGGCGATAAGCTCTCGGGCCGCCACGGCAACAAGGGCTGCATCTCCCGCATCTTGCCGGAAGAGGACATGCCGTTCCTCGCCGACGGAACCCCGGTTGACATCATGCTCAACCCTCTGGGTGTGCCGAGCCGAATGAACCTCGGACAGGTGCTCGAGCTGCACCTCGGCTGGATTGCAAAGTCCGGTTGGGACATCAGCATCGACCCCGACCTCGAGGCCGAGTGGAAGAAGCACATCCCCGCAGGTGCGGAGAAGGCAGACCCGAACACGCCTGTGGCGACACCGGTGTTCGACGGCGTTCGTCAGGACGCTCTCAACGGCCTGCTCAACACCACGCTTCCCAACCGTGACGGTGACAACCTCGTTGGCCACCACGGCAAGGCGCAACTGTTCGACGGACGCACCGGCGAACCGTTCCCCAAGCCGATTTCGGTGGGCGTGATGTACATGCTGAAGCTCCACCACCTCGTGGACGACAAGATTCACGCTCGTTCCACTGGCCCGTACTCGATGATCACGCAGCAGCCTCTGGGCGGTAAAGCTCAGTTCGGCGGCCAGCGCTTCGGCGAGATGGAGGTCTGGGCACTCGAGGCTTACGGTGCGGCTTACACGCTGCACGAGATGATGACGATCAAGTCCGATGATGTTGACGGTCGCGTGCGCGCCTATGGCGCCATCGTGAAGGGCGACAACCTGCCCGCCGCGGGCATCCCGGAGTCCTTCAAGGTGCTCTTGAAGGAAATGCAGTCACTCTCCCTCAACGTCGAAGTGCTCAACGCGGACGGCGTTGCCATCGATATGAACAACGATGACGACGACCCCGAGTCCTCGTCTGACGATCTCGGATTCAACATCGGAGCTCGTCCGGACGCAGGTGCTTCCCTCTCCACTGACGAAGTGAGCTACTGAGTCGTTCGCGATATCAGATACAAGCAGATTTTCAAAGCACAACAGACAGGAATTAAACGTGCTGGATGTAAATGCATTTGATAAGTTGAGGATCGGTCTGGCGACCGCTGAGGACATCCGTAACTGGAGCTTCGGTGAGGTCAAGAAGCCAGAGACGATCAACTACCGAACCCTCAAGCCTGAGAAGGACGGTCTGTTCGGTGAGCAGATTTTCGGACCCACCAGGGACTGGGAATGCGCGTGCGGTAAGTACAAGCGCGTCCGCTTCAAGGGAATCGTGTGCGAACGCTGCGGCGTCGAGGTGACTCGTTCCCGCGTTCGTCGTGAGCGCATGGGCCACATCGAACTCGCTGCGCCCGTCACGCACATCTGGTTCTTCAAGGGCGTGCCCTCTCGCTTGGGTTACCTCCTTGACATTGCCCCCAAGGACCTCGAAAAGGTCATCTACTTTGCCGCCTACATGGTGACCAAGGTAGACGAGGAGCAGCGTCACAAGGATCTGCCAGATCTTCAGGACGAGCACGATCTCGAGGTTCAGAACCTCGACAAGGCTCGTGAAAACGAACTGGCCAAGCGCTCTCAGAAGCTGGAAGAGGATCTCGCAGAACTCGAGGATTCGGGTTCCAAGGGTTCCGCTCTCACCAAGCTGAAGAACTCCGCGACCCGTGACGCCAACGCGATCAACGGGAAGTACAAGGAGCAAATCCAGCGCCTCGAGGCCGTCTGGGATCGCTTCAAGACCCTCAAGCCTGGCGACATGGAAGGCGACGTGGATCTGTGGCGTGAGATGGAGGATCGCTACGGCGATTACTTCGAAGGCTGCATGGGTGCAGAAGCTATCAAGCAGCGCCTGAAGGACTTCGATCTCAAGGCCGCAGCGACCGAGCTGCGCGAGACCATCGCAACCGGAACCGGTCAGCGTAAGGCTCGTGCCCTCAAGCGTCTCAAGGTCGTCAACGCCTTCCTCAGCACCGGTAACTCTCCGGTCGCCATGGTTCTCGACGCTGTCCCGGTGATTCCTCCCGATCTGCGCCCGATGGTGCAGCTCGACGGTGGTCGTTTCGCGACGTCGGATCTCAACGATCTCTATCGCCGTGTCATCAACCGCAACAACCGTCTCAAGAGGCTCATCGAGTTGGGCGCTCCCGAGATCATGCTCAACAACGAGAAGCGCATGCTTCAAGAGGCTGTTGACTCCCTGTTCGACAACGGTCGTCGCGGCCGCCCCGTCACCGGTGCGTCAAACCGCCCGCTCAAGTCGCTCTCTGACATGCTTAAGGGCAAGCAGGGACGCTTCCGCCAGAACCTTCTGGGTAAGCGCGTCGACTACTCGGGCCGTTCCGTGATCGTGGTGGGTCCCTCGCTGCGCATGCACCAGTGCGGTCTGCCCAAGCCGATGGCTCTGGAGCTCTTCAAGCCCTTCGTCATCAAGCGTCTCGTCGATCTCAACTATGCGCAGAACATGAAGAGCGCGAAGCGCCTCGTGGACCGTGCCGACGCCACTGTTTGGGATGTCCTCGAAGAGGTCATCTCCGAGCACCCCGTGCTGCTCAACCGTGCACCTACGCTGCACCGTCTAGGCATCCAGGCGTTCGAGCCCATCCTCGTGGAGGGCAAGGCAATCCACCTCCCGCCGCTCGCGTGCGCCGCATTCAACGCGGACTTCGACGGCGATCAGATGGCAGTCCACCTTCCTCTGTCCGCCGAAGCTCAGGCCGAAGCGCGCACGATGATGCTCGCCTCGAACAACATCCTCAAGCCCGCGGACGGCCACACTGTGACCATGCCGAGCCAGGATATGATTCTGGGTCTGTACTACTTGTCCACCGTCATTGACGGTGCCAAGGGTCAGGGTCGCGTGTTCTCGAACCTGTCCGAAGCCCGCATGGCTTTGGATTTGGGCGAGATTGACATTCAGGCCAAGGTGCTCATCCGTATGCCTTCCGATTTCGTCACCCCCACGGACTGGGAGCCCGGCGATCTCAAGGTCATCGATCCTGAACCCGGCAGCCCCGAGGTCGTGCACGAGGAGCGCATGGCGGACGGTTCCTACCTCTTCGCCACGTCCTACGGCCGCATTCTGTTCAACGGAACGCTGCCGGTGGACTACCCGTTTGTCAACGATCAGGTTCCGAAGGGACGTCTCTCCGGAATCGTCGACGACATCGCTTCCCACTATTCCACCTCTCAGGTTGCCGTCAGCCTCGATGCGCTCAAGGATCTTGGATTCACGCGCGCACAGTGGTCTGGCGTCACGATGGCGTTCTCCGACATCGTCGCACCCCCAGAGCGCAACGAGATCATCAAGAGCTACGAGAAGCAGGCCGACAAGGTCACTTCTCAGTACGACATGGGTCTGTTGACAGATGAGGAGCGCCGTCAGGAGCTCATCAACCTGTGGACTGAATGCACCGACGCTGTCGCCGACAAGATGGAAGACAACTTCCACGACGACAACAACGTGAACATCATGGTCAAGTCCGGTGCACGTGGAAACTGGATGCAGATTCGTCAGATCGCCGGTATGCGAGGCCTTGTGGCGAACCCGAAGGGCGAGATCATTCCTCGACCTGTCAAGTCCAACTACCGCGACGGTCTGTCGGTGCTGGAGTACTTCATCTCCCAGCACGGCGCCCGCAAGGGTCTGGCGGATACCGCACTGCGTACTGCAGAATCCGGTTACCTCACCCGTCGTCTGGTGGACGTCTCCCAGGATGTCATCGTTCGCGAAGAGGACTGCGGCACAACGCGCGGTCTCACCCTGCCTCTGGCAGAGCGCGACGAGAACGGCAACCTCATCGTCATCAAGGTGGCCGACGCCTCCGTCTACTCGCGAATCCTCGCGGCAGACGTCGTCGATCCCAAGGATGGCAAGACGGTTCTCCTCAAGAGGGGAGAAGCCCTCAGCATGGAGGCAATCACCGATCTGGTGGCTCACGGTGTCGAAGAGGCCAAGTGCCGCTCCGTCCTCACCTGCGAGTCCAAGCGCGGTGTGTGCGCGAAGTGCTACGGCTGGTCGCTGGCCACCAACAAGCTGGTGGACATCGGCGAGGCCGTCGGTATCGTCGCAGCACAGTCCATCGGTGAGCCTGGTACGCAGCTGACGCTTCGTTCCTTCCACTCCGGCGGTGTCGCTTCGGCTTCCGATATCACGCAGGGTCTTCCTCGTGTCACCGAGCTCTTCGAAGCCCGTACCCCGAAGGGCGAGGCCCCGATCGCCGAGTTCCCCGGAACCGTCAAGGTCGAGGACTCGGAGAACGGCCGTCAGGTCACGCTGAACCCCGATGATTCCAACGTCGAGCCGATCACCTACCCGGTGACTCGTCGCGCCCCGCTGGTCGTCAAGGATGGGCAGCACATCGAGGCTGGCACCCAGCTGGTCGAGGGTTCTGTGGACCCGAAGAAGGTTCTTCGCATTCTCGGACCTCGAGCCGCTCAGGTCAACATCGTTGAAGGCGTGCACGACGTGTACCGCTCTCAGGGTGTGGGCATCCACGACAAGCACATCGAGATCATCGTGCACCAGATGCTTCGCCGCATTGTCGTCATCGACTCCGGCGACACCAAGCTGCTGCCCGGCGAGCTCGTGGACCAGAACAAGTTCCGTGAAGCCAACATGGGTGCAGTGAAGAACGGTGGCAAGCCCGCCGCCGGTCGTCCCGAGATCATGGGCATCACCAAGGCTTCTCTGGCGACCGACTCCTGGCTGTCCGCAGCGTCCTTCCAGCAGACGACGCACGTCCTCACCGAGGCCGCGCTCAATCAGAAGGAAGACAACCTCCGCGGTCTCAAGGAGAACGTCATCATCGGCAAGCTCATTCCTGCCGGCACAGGCCTGGCGCGTTACTACAACGCGAAGGTCGAGCCCGACAAGGTCATTCGCGACACCATCTACCCGAGCTTCGGCCTGGGAGACACGGACGGCGACGCGATCAACGATCTCGGCGATGGCGATCTCGGCGACGTTGACTTCTCCAATATCGACTTTGGAGATCTCAGCCTCGGCAACGATTTCAACCCAGACGACTTCCTCAATGACCTCGGTGGCGATCAGCCACTGGGTGGAGGGTCGGATTCCGCAGACAGTGGCGCGGATTCAGGTGACAACGGTGCTGACAACGGCGACAACGGATCGGATTCCGCTGCTCCCGCCGCACCCGATCAGTCGGCTGAGTGATTCGCAGCCGAGCTGCTGAATAGCTCATAGGGCTACCACAAAAGGGTCTCTCCGGTATTCCGGAGGGGCCTTTTTCTGTACGCATGTGGGGCATGAGCACGCACCGGGATAACTGTTGGAAGACTGGTGAGGAAAGTCGACATGCCGAACGGGAATATCTGGGTGGATTGTAGGTTTGAAAGTAGCAAAGGAGACGGGGAAGTTCTCCCGCTCCTGGCAGCGAGCGATGTGTGTGAGAGCACATGCTCGACACAATCGATTGATGAGGAGAGTTCATGAGTGAACCACGTCAGGATGCGGCACAGTCTTCAAGTCAAGATTCGGACGACGAAGCGGTCCGCAAGATCATCGAGCACAACAAGGCATCGCGCACGGTAGCCGTACCTGGCGATATGGAATTCATGGTGATGAGCGTCTCCGACGTCACCAGGAATCCGGTCACCAAGGTCACCCCCTCAGAGGGGGAGCGTCTCAAGGCCGAGTTGGCCGAGGCAATTCACGCCGAAGAGGTCGGTTTTGACGTCTTCGCCATCGGCGAGCATCACAACCCGCCCTTCTGGTCGAGCTCGCCGACGACGTTCCTCGCCGCCGTCGCCGCGCAGACCAAGACGCTGACGGTTTCGACCTCTACCACGCTCACCACGACGAACGATCCCGTGAGGCTCGCGGAGGAGTACTCGGTGCTCGAGCACATCGCAGACGGCAGGCTCGACCTCATGCTGGGTCGCGGCAACACAGCTCCCGTTTACCCCTGGTTCGGCAAGGATATCCGCCAGGGACTCGCGCTTGCACTGGAGAATTACAACCTGCTGCACCGCCTGTGGCACGAGGACGTCGTCAACTGGAAGGGACAGTTCAGGACCCCGTTGGAGGGATTCACGTCGATTCCGCGCCCGCTGGACGACGTTCCGCCCTTCATTTGGCACGGCTCGATTCGCACACCCGAGATCGCCGAGCAGGCCGCCTTCTACGGCAACGGATTCTTCGCGAACGGCATGTTCTGGCCGGTTGACCACTTCCGCAGGCTCGTCGAGTTGTTCCGCCAGCGCTTTGAATACTGGGGTCACGGAACTCGCCAGCAAGCCGTGGTGGGATTGAGCGCCCAGGTGTATGTGAAGAAGAACTCGCAGGACGCGATTCGTGAATATCGCCCGTATTTCGACAATTCGCCGCTGTACATGGGTGGACCTGCCATGGAGACGATGATGGAGCAGACACCTCTGCTCATTGGCTCGCCTCAGCAGATCATCGACCGCATCATGGCACAGCACGAGATTTACGGTGACTACGCGCGTCAGGGCTTCCTCATCGATCACGGTGGCCTCGCGGGGGATCAGGTGCTCGAGCAGCTCGACATTCTGGGATCCGAGGTGCTGCCTGTTCTGCGCAAGGAGCTCAAGGCGGTGCGTGACCCTCAGGCCGTTCGCACTCCCACGCACGCCGATATGGTCAAGGCGAAGTACGGAGATGCCGAGCCTCGTCAGCCACGCCCGAATGCCAATCGAGGCGACAACGTGACCGGCACGAGCCCCTATGAGGATTCGGATGACAACATCGAAGTGACGTTGCCACGCCTGTGAGTTCCCGTCACGCTTAAATGGGGGGGGGCTGCGAACATCTCATCGTGTTCGCAGCCCCCTTTTTGTGGGTGAGATGTTCGTGCGGTCACATTTGCGTGAAATCTCACGGTGAAACGATGAGGTCTCGTTAGACTGAAGGTATGGAAAACATGGGTCAGCGAAACGCGAGCACGCCAGATGTCGGCACGGCGGACGAGGGTGCAAGTGCCTTTCCGCCGCCGCCAGATCTGGGATGGTATCCCGAGGATGCACAGTGGTGCGAGCGCCTGGGGATTGACCTGCCGCAGGCTTCCAAGTCGCGTACTCGTGAGCCCGCGGACGACGACTGGGACTCAACCCTGCTCTCCTCCAACATGCCCGGAGCTGGTACGTCCGTGGCGCGGCCCGTTTATGTGCTGCACAATGCCTCAAACGGCCAAGAAGTGACGATCAAAGACACGACGCTCCTCGGGCGCAAGCCTTCCCTCGCCCGTCTCCATGGCGAGCCGAAGGTGCACGACGCCGATGTCGCAACGCTGGTCGATTCCACGCGCACCGTTTCGCGCAATCACGCCCTCATCGAGTATTCGCCCAGCAACGAGGCCATGATTAAGGATTTGGGCTCACTCAATGGCACCTACATCATCGATGGTGACGACGAGACCATGGTGGAAGAGGGGAGTGAGGCGCGCCTCGACGACGGCATGACATTGCGCATCGGGGATGAATTCTACGAGGTCCGCCTCGCGAATTGAGAGTGTCTATCGGCGCTGGGCGATGGCGGCGTTGATCTGAGGGTCGTTGAGGGAACCCAGCCACGTGAGCAGCTCGGGATAGATATTCGGATTCTGGGCCAGATACACGCGCAGTTCGGGCGCGTATTCGGCGATATTGTGCTGAGTCATGGGATCCGTGGCGGGATCGAGTGCTTGAGCCGCAGTGAAACCGTGGGTGGGTTGTTGCTGGTTCTCGGGGGTTTCCGCCGGAGCCTCAGTCTGTGCAGATTCCACAGGACGGGCTGACTCATCTCGGGCAGGCGTGGAATTTGGCGCTGCGTCTGTGTGCGAGGCGCGGGGCATGCTCATCCTCGCGTTGAGGGGAAGGTCGTCGGCGCGCTGCTCCACAATGCGTCGCGCCTGATCGGTGCCGAACTGTGAGATCCAGGCGAGCAGTCCAGGGTAGGCGCGGGGATGCGCCGCCACGTTCGGGCCGAATTCAGGATTTTCATACGCGATGCGGGCGAGGAACGCCGGATCCGCGTTCTCGTCCTGGACTGCCTGTGCTGCTAAGTCGTAGTCAACCATGTGAGCTTCTTTCCACGCTCTGTGCGATGTTTTCATCTTAACGAAGCATTGTTGGTTTCAGGCTTGTGGTGAACGGGAGTCCTCGGAAGTCTCTCCTTGAGCGCGTGTTGTTCGCAGAGTTTCGAGGGTCGAGTCGTTCATGGAGTCGATGTCTTCGCCGGGACCAATGACGCTCATCGACCACGAGTCGGCAGGTGTGGGAGCCAGCTTGCGTGACGTGGCAGGGATGGCGGCAGTCGTCGCGGTGTCACTTATCGGGGCATCAGCGGCGTCGCTGTGCGGGTCAAGTGTGGCGTCGGCGGCTGCGTCTTCGACGGCAGCGTCCATATCTGCAGTGTCGACGTCGACGACGATGACGGTGATGTTGTCGTGGCCTCCCTGCGCCATGGCGGCATCGACGAGGGCGTGAGAGATATCACTGGGGGAGTCACTCTGGGAGACGATGGCGGAGATTTGATCATCGGTGAGCTCCGAATGGATGCCGTCTGAGCAGACGACGAAACGGCCGGTGAGGTCGGCTTGGAAATAGTCGGGGGCGATTCCGCTGGGGGAGCCCACGGCTTGGGTGATGATGTTGCGCGGTACGAGACGGTTTGCCATATCGGGCAGAAGGCGACCCGAATCGATGGCCTCTTGGCGTTCTGAATGGTCATGGGTGATCTGGAGGAAGCTCTGCGCGTCCCAGCCCCCATGGCCGTCCGCATTGAGGTGATACGTGCGAGAATCTCCCACGTTGACTATGTACCAAGAGTTCTTGTCGGAGTCCAAGGTGGTGAGATCTTTGAGAATGAGGCCCGTCAGCGTGGTGCCAGAGACGGCATTCTGCGCCAAACCGAGGTCTCGGACCTCCTTTTGCGCCTGCAGGAGGCACTCGTCGATGTCGTCGCGCGTTCGGGTTGTGACGGTGGTGAGGGCGTTGAGCTTCTCGAGCGCGGTGGCGCTCGCCACCTGCCCGCTGACCCCTCCGCCCATGCCGTCGGCGACGAGAAACATGCCGTCAGAGACCAAGTAGTTGTCTTGGTTCTCCTTCCGCTTGAGACCAACGTCACTCAACGCGGCACTGGTGATCGAGACCTGGGTCATGGACGTCCCTCCTCGTGTATCGTTTCTGCCGCAGGGTTATGACCGCGACGAAACATCCTTGACAACCTTACGCCGAGCCCGTGCAAAAACGGTGGAACGTGTGGCTCCACGAGCCCCTGGAGTGAAAGCCGGGCCTTCCACCGCATCACCCACGACGCTCTCTTGAACGAATCGCGTTCCACCGCATCCACCCCTCGCCAGTATTCCTGGGCGGAGGCATCATCGAGGGGTCCGGGTGCAAACGAGGCGTAATCCGCCTGCTCGCTCAGCGTGAAGACTGAATCCTCGGGAAGATGAAGCGCCTCCTCGATAGCCCGGCCTCGCGCCCGGCGTGTGCCCCTCAAGTCGTGAGCGGGAACCCCGCTCCACCGAGCCAGCGCCACGAGGTATCTCCAGCCGTTCTCGACGCGCAGCCGAGGACTCCCGCCGCTTCGCCAGTGGTTTTTCCGGCTGCGTTTTATCAGCAGAATTATTGCTCCTGCCGCCAGGAGAATCCATACGGGACTGCCGTAGAGTGCAACCGTTGTCGCGCCCTGAAGAATTCTGGACCACAGAGGTGCCGGAGCGTCCGCGCTCTCCTTGGTTCCCCCGACCGAAGTTCCCGTCGGGCTCTTCTCGTCTCGCAGCGGATCTTGCAACGGGACCGATGGTTGGCGCACCAAGGTCTGAGGATCGGGCGGAGTCGTGTTTTGGTTCTTGTCTGGCACCTTGGTTTCCTCGGGCGTGGGGTAGAAGCTCACCCACCCGTATCCCTCGAGGTTGATCTCGACCCACGCCTCGACGTCGTTACCGGTGAAGGTGACCTGGTTGTGCCCGCCGGTGTGCTTGGTGCGCTCTGCACTGATGTTTCCGGCGCGATCCTTGGGAACAAAACCGAAGACGACGCGGGAGGAGAGGCCGAGTTCTCGCGCCATGAGGGCCATGGCGGAGGCGTACTGCTCCGAGTCTCCGACCATGGAGGTTGATTCGAGGAGGGCGTTGACGCGGTAACTGCTGTGGCCCGCCAGGGACGGGTAGTCGCCGGCGAGGCCGTGCGAGAACCAGCCCGAGGTGCGCAGTTGATCGGCGATCTTTTGCGCGGAAGAACCGTCGGCGCCTCCCGAGTGGGTCCACGCCTGTGCCAAGTCGGTCACGGATTGTGGGACGTCGTGCACCCCCGGTTGAGCCGTGTGGAGTCCGCTGGTTCGGGCGACGACACTTTCGGAAGGCGTGGCGGGAATCGTGCCGCTGACGGTGTACGTCAATCCCGCAGTCGTGGTCGATGGAAGGAGTGCCGTGTCAGTGTCTGGGTTGAAATATAAGTCGTCGCTCGGCGTGGCGGTTGAGTGAGCGAAGGAGATCGTTCGGGGGATTCCGGCAAGTGGGAACCATGCGCTCGACAGACCGTTGTTGACGCTGAAGGTGGCGGTGTAGGCGGTTCCCGCGTTCGTGTTGGTGTTGAGCGAGGTGCCGACGCGACGATAGTCCGCAGACCCCTTGGACTCTCTGGAGTCCGAAAGGTTCCACACGACTCCGTCGAAGGAATCCATCACGGCCAACCGCACCGGGGTCTTTTCCGGCAAACCCGTCACGGTGAGCAGTGGGTCGTTCTTGTGTTTTTTGATATACGACCGCAGGGTGCTCAGCGGACTCGTGTAGTCGTAGGGGCTTATCGGCGGGTCGTACAAGTCCCTGAGCAGTGTTCTGTGTACGGGGGCGAATAGGCCGAGAATGAAGCCGACGGCCAGGGACGCAGCAATCGCGGTGACCAGGAGGCCGGTCACGCTGAATGGTCGCCCGAGCTCGAGACGCCCCGTGTCCCACGAGACCCAGACCAACGCAATGACGGCGAGCGCGGTGCCGATGAGTACCGGGTAAAAACCCGTTGCAGTGCCAAGGAGTGCGGCGACGACGAATTCGATGAGGACGACGCCAATGGCTGCGGCCGCCGTGACGGTTCGGGCGCGTTGGACGGCGAAAAAGACTGCGAGAGCCGCGCTCCACAAGGTCATCGTCCACAGCGCCATGAGCCCGCCCCCGGTGTCCGAGAGCGGTGGATTTACTGAGATGATGTACTTGAAGGAGGTCACGGTATCGATGACACCGTTCGACAACGTAGCCCCTGTGGGGATGAAGCCGGCGATCGTGGTGGATCGGAGCGCGAGGATCGGCCCAATGAGGAATTGAGCCGCCGCCAACAGCAGGAATTGGAGGAGAGCGGAGTAGCGCGCAGTGGAGTGTGAGAGGAGGCGGGGAAGGAGTCCTGCGACGCTTCCCAGGAAGGCTCCAGTGAACGCGACGGAACCCCAGAGAGCGAAGCTTCCATAGACGGGGATGAGGGCGGCGCTCGCGGGCACAGTGCACAGCCAGATCACCGCGGTGCTGACAAGCGCGCGGGTGCGCAGAGTCGCACGGGTGTGACGGGTGCTGCTCCTTCCTCGGCGTCGAGGGGCTTGCCCGGTATCGAGTGAAATTACACGCCGGGGTGTCTGATTCCATGCTGTGGTAGCCGCCATTAGAGCCTCCACGCTTCGAGGAGGAGTGGGAGGTCGTCGAGCTTGTGCACGCTGACCACGCTGAATCCGTCGTGGCGGCGCAGTGTGGACTCAGATTGGGAATCCGGTTCCATCACGAGAACTGTGGACGTGGGTGGCAGGGCGTCGACCAAACGTTTGACGGAGTCGACTCCGGTGCGTGGGCCAAGCGTGAAGATGTACAGCGACGCCTCGTTGTCGTGGCGGAGAACTCCGCTGGTGAGCTCCTCCATGGTGAGCGTGTCTGGTTCGATGCGTGCGCAGGAATCAAGAAAACGCAGTGGCGAGGACGGCGCGTCATGGCGTGTGGCCTCGTGCGTCGTGAGCGGACGCTCCTCGGTGAGGCATTGGACCCCCAAGCAAGCGTGGAGGCTGACTCCGAGCTCGAACTCCTGCTCCGAGCGGTAGTGCTGGGGAGTGGTGTCGAAGGTGAGTGACGTGGTGGTTCGTCGCGTCGCCTGAAATTGGCGCACCATGAGATGCTGTGCCTTGGCGGTGCTCAACCAGTGGACGTTGCGGACGTCGTCGCCGGGTTGATAATCGCGCAGACCGTAGAACGAAAGGTCGTCGTCGACAATTTCCTCGCTTGGGAGGCCCTCGAGATCTCGGAGAATGCCGGCATTGATGGCGGAGAGTGCGACGGTGCGCGGATGGACGTACAGCGTGGTGTCGGTGGCCACTGTTCTTTCGTGACTGACGATTCCGAAGGGGTCCGCCTTGCGCACACGAAGCGGACCGACACTCACCACGCTCCGAGCAAGTGCCGTGAAGGCAATGGTGACGTTCTTGCTCTGCCCGCTCTTGAGCGGGGGTACTGCAAAGGATTCCTCGAGATCTCCCAGGCTGAGGTGTGCCTGAGCTCGAGTGGTGGGGGCCGAACCCGAATTGGAGAGGGTGACGGTCACGTTCGCAGTATCGCCTTCGACGACGTGGGCGGTGCTCAAAGAAAGCTCCGCCTCAAAACTCGTGTTGCCCAGTGAAAGGAGGACGGAGGCGAGGAGGATTACCGCGCAGAAGACGGCGATCACCGCCATCTCGACCCAGCCTCCCACAGCAAACGCCACGCCACTCACGACGCAGATGCCGAGAGTGACCCATCCGAGACTCGAGAAGTAGCCTCCGAGCGTGCGCAAGGTGGAGCGTTTCATTGCCGCTCAGCCTGGGTGGCGGGGGCGGGCACCGTGTGAACGATGTCGTCAATGAGTTTCTCAGGGGTCGTGCCCGCGAATTTTGCCTCCGAGGTCAGCACCAGGCGATGGGCGAGAACGGGGCGCGCGAGAGCAGAGACGTCATCTGGAATCACGTAATTGCGC
>JALCOX010000051.1 GCA_022649925.1 Bifidobacteriaceae bacterium
AAGACCATCAGCTGGAAGGCCGATGGCTCGGGTCCCGACTTCGGCAAGCCCGCGGCCTTCACCCGCTGGGCGCCGAGCGCGCGCTGCGAAGTGCTGCCGCCTGATGGCTCGCACAGCTGAGCAATCAGAATAATGGATAGAAGCGCACCGCGCTTCTGCGTTCGTATATTCTGATGGCTCGCACAGCTGAGCAATCACGCCAATAGATAGAAATTTTGAAATTACCGGGGCGACACCACACCCTCGCCTCGGACAATGAAAGGAAATCATGAACTCACTGAAGAAGCCCGTCTTCTGGAACTTCGGGTTGCTGTACTTCTTCTACTTCGCCGTCTGGCAGCTGTGGGCAACGTTCGGCCCGATGTGGCTGCAGGACACCGCCGGCATGAACGCGACTCACATCGGCACCCTGAACACCGTGGCAGCACTCGCCGCCCTCGTTCTCCAGCCACTGTTCGGTCCTCTCCAGGATCGCTTGGCGCTCAAGAAGAACCTGTTCTACTTCGTGGTCTGCTGCATCCTGTTCCTCGGCCCGCTGTTCGTGTGGGTATTCCTCCCGCTCATTCACGCCAACGAGGTTCTCGGCGCAGTGATCGTGGGTATCTACCTCAGCCTCTGCCTCAACGGCGGCGTCGGCATCATCGAGGCCTACAACGAGCGCTCCTCCCGTGCTTATGATTTCGAGTACGGTCACGCACGCCTCTTCGGCTCCCTCGCCGGCGCAACTGCATCCTTCGTGGGTGGCTACATGTACGCCTCTAACCCCGAGTCCATCTTCTGGGGAATGACATTCTGCGGCGCCGTCCTCATCGTCCTCATCAGCCTCGTGCGCGTCCCCAAGGACGCCGTCGAGCGCGCTGAAGGCGTCACTGACGAGAAGGAAGTCGAGGTCACCAAGGCCGACTTCGCCAAGATCTTCAAGGATCGCAGCTTCTGGGGCTTCGCGCTCCTCATCATCGGTTCGGCGACCATGTACGACGTGTTCGATCAGCAGTTCGCCAACTACTTCTCCGGCATGTACGTCGATCAGGGCCTGGGAACGCTCAAGGCAGGCGAGGCACTCTTCGCACAGGTCGTCTCCATCCAGATTCTGCTTGAGGCAGCGTTCATGCTCATCATGCCGTGGTTCATCAACAAGATCGGCGCAAAGACCGGCCTGGTCATCTACGGTGCGATCTTGTTCGTGCGCGTGTTGGGTTGCGCCTTCATCCCGAACATCCCGATGCTCGTGTTCTGGCGTCTGCTCGCCTCCCTCGAGATGCCCTTCATGCTCGTGTCCGTGATGAAGTACATTACCCGCGTGTTCGACAAGCGCCTCTCCGCAACCGTGTACATGTACGGTTTCGGCACCGCCAAGCAGATCGGCGTTTCGATCTTCTCCATCGTGATGGGCGCGCTCATCAGCGGCATCACCTTCAAGCACGCCTATCTCGTGCTCGCCATCGCGATCGCCGTCCTGGTGTGCGTGGGCGCACTGCTGATGCGTTCCGACACCAAGGCTGTTGGAGAATCCGAGCAGAAGGAACAGGTTGCCGCCTGATTTCTTCTTGAGGATTTAGAATCGCATCAGGAAGTAGGAACCCCGTCCTATGGCCTCCGCCTACGGATGGGGTTCCTTTATTCACAGATGAGATTTTCACAGAAGAGATTTTGTAAAAGAGACCAAGGAGTGCACAGCCCATGATGAGCGAGAAGATGACGATTAGGGACATTGCCGCACGCGCAGGAGTCTCGCGCGCCACGGTCTCTCGTTATCTCAACGGCGGCCACTGGGTCAGTGACGACGCCGCGGAAAAGATCCGCAAGGTTATCGACCAGACCGGATATGTGGCAAATGGGCACGCACGATCTCTGGCGACGGGTCGCTCGAATTCGGCGGCGTTCCTGCTGGGTGAGCCTCAGGAAATCCTGTTTGCAGACCCCAATTTCGCCACGTTGCTGCGCGCTGTCGCCGACGAGCTCGGCCAGCGCGGCATGTCGCTGATCATGATGACCACCGACAACGACGCCGAGGAAAAGCGCAACATGGCGTATCTGCGCGGCGGTCACGTCGATGGGGTCCTCCTGGTTTCGTGGCACAACGGCGCGCGCAAGAGCCTGATCACATCGCTCCACGAGATTGAGATGCCGTTGGTCGTGGCGGAGTATCCCTCCATCGACGTCGATTCCACCAGTTACGTTCACGTCGACGATTACCACGGCGCCGGCAAGGCCGTTGAGTACATGCTGGAGCGCGGGGGCAAGAATATCGCCATGATCGCGGGGCCGAAGGGTCCCTCCGGAACGCTCGACCGCGTGCGCGGCTTCCGCGATCGCATGTGCTCGGCCGGTCTGAGCACCGACCTTATCGAGTATGGCGATTATTCGCAGGAGAGCGGTAAGGATGCCGCGCTGCGTCTCATGCGCCGCAAGCCGGACATCGACTCGATCTTCGTGTCTTCCGACCCCATGGCGACCGGAGCCATCCAGGCTTTAAAGGGCTTGGGGTTGCGCGTCCCCGCCGACGTGCAGGTGATCGGTTTCGACGATCAGCCCATCGCCCAGCTGTCCGATCCGAAGCTCACTACGATCCGTCAGCCCTTCTCCGAGATCGGTTCTCACATGGTGAGCCAGCTCGTGGGACTGATCAACGGCGAAAATCCCGCAGGCACGACGCTCCCGCTGGAGCTCGTCGTTCGGGATTCCACGCGATAAAAATGCAATATAAATGATGAGAGAATAAGAAAGGCGGCCTCGCCGAATTGGGGAAGCATCCCTGCCACGGGAGATGTGGCAAGAAAAATCGACGAGACCGCTTATTTTCCATACGAAATTCGCATGGAAATCAAGTTGGTCGGCAGGCAATTTATCCTGGAAAACCACCCACCGACCAAGTATTTTGTTATTGGAAACTCACCACCTTGAATTTCACTCGAGGTGAGTGGAGGTGCGCGGTTTCCGCGTAAACCAGCTCAGTGCCGCGAGGATCCCGGCCGTGAGAAGTGTTCCCAAGGCGACGAGGATGATGGGCCTGCCCCTGCCGGCGCTGCCAGCCAGAGGTATCTGGGAAACCCGGATGCCGGTGACGTACACAGTGAACGCCGCACCGTTCGGGTTCGACGTGGCATCACCTGGCCCAGTCACAGCGCCCGAAATTGGCGCGCCAATTGACCTATTCGGCTGGTTGTAGTCAGCACTCTTGATCTGCTGATTGGCCACCAAGAGAGTGGCACCATCCGCAACCAAGGGAGTGCTGGCGGAGTCACGAACAGAGGTCACGCCCGAGGGGCCCAGCAGCGTGGGTGCCGACGCATTCAGAGCGGGCCCACCCAGCTGAACTTGCGCCTGGAACGTCGTGCCCACGTAGAGCTCAAACGAATCAGTCGCCGAGGACGGGTCAACACCGGGCCTCGTGCCCTCCACGTACTTCGCCTGCAAGGCCGCCGTGGGAGCCGTGGGCGTCAGGTTGTTGAGCGTCGAGATATCCGAGTCAGCAGCATCGGACCACGTGACGCCGTTGACCTGGCCGTCGCTGGTGGTGCCGATGTTCTCCTTCATGGCATTCTCGTCGCCGACAGCGATGACGGAATCGGAGACGGAAGCCTTCGGCACGAAGACATCGACTGCCAAGGCATCGCCGCGTGAGTCAGTGTTCCACGTTGTCACGGTCGTGCTTGGATTTGCGCTCGATTTCAGGGACACGCTCACCTCGTGGTCGCCCACGCCTTGCAAGTACTTTTGCACGCCGGCACTGGCCCAGCTCCATTCGCCCTGGCTAAAGGTGTCGCCAGGCGCGACCGAATACGAACCCACGACTGTTTTCGCCGAGGACCCTGCATCCTCTTGAACAGAGACCGTCCACGTGACCGTCGCCCGCTTGTTGTCAGTGACAAAATCGGTCGCCGCACTGTTGGGGTTGAGCATCTTGGAGAAGCCGCTCGCACCGTCCGTGCCCCCGACCGTTGCGTACTGATAGGCGGCGCTGCGCTTCACCGCCGACGCATCCGCCAGATACGCGCACTTGGAGCTGTCGGGAACAGACGTGGCGGGCACTGTGCAGGGGCCCACCCGGTGAGTGTTCGTGATGGTGAAGCCGCTGACGGACTGCGTGTACTCGGCCGGGACCGAAACCTGCGTCACTGTGTAGGCGGAAATTGGCAAGGTTTCAACGACCAGAACCTTGTCGGTGATGTTGATGTTGTACGTCCACACATCTGGATCGGAGGTGCTCGGCGTCACGGTCGCGGTGCCCAGAACCGTGGTGCCCTTCTTCAGCTGCACCGTGGTGGAGGTCGGCCTCAGGCGTCAATGTCCTCCTCATCGTTCCAGATCACCGTTCCGCTAAAGCCATAGAACATATCTTTCACGGTGACGCCCGGATCGTAGCGTGCCTGCTCATTACCGAGGTAGTACGGCATGGAAACCTGATGGAAGAGCTCGTCAGCGGCACTGGGCGCGTTGACCGGCAAATTGGCGAAGTACCACGTCGTCGCCGCTTGGGAAGGGATTGAGAGAATAACGGAGCGAATGGAGGACCAATCCGTCACCGCACTCGCGCGCACATAGCCGTCCGTCTGCACTCTCGCCGTAGCAGACGCAGGCGTCTGCGTGGAGGTGCTATACAACAGATACGCCGGACTTGACGTGGTATCAGCAACCGTGTCGCCGTTGTCATCCGTCACTGTTCCCGGGCCCGTCAGGTTCAACGTCAGCCCGTCGGAGGCACTTGTGAGGTTGATGAGTCCTCGCACGCCGGGCACCACATCAGATGTGTTGTTGAGCGCGGAGATCTCGATGTTGTGCGCCGTACCATCGTTGAGGTTATTCTTCGCCGAAGTGCTGGTCGCACCGAGGTTGTCGGAAATAGTAGCGTCGCCACTCATGGATTCGGGGCCGGTGATGCGCGCCTTCATCGAACCCATCAGCACGGCGTTGGGGCTCATCTTTTTGACGGCGGCCGTCGCGTCGGATACATCCACGCGCACCGCATTCTGCCTCGGAGCAAAGCTCATCACATCGTCGGAGGTCAGATGTGCCGTCATCCAGGTGGCTACCGTGGAATCTTTATTGACCATCGCACCGGGAAGTGTGAACTTCACCTTCGTCTGGTTCAACACATCCCTGCTCACCCAACCCTTGCCGGTCCAATCGAGTTTGACCAGAATCTGGTTGCCCACACGTGACTGATAAAGCGTCGGTTGCTGCTGCGTGTAAGTGGAGGAAACCTGATTCAAAACACCGGAGCTGGCAGAGGGATCGAACTTATACCCAGTGACCGTGGCGTGAGCCGGCAGCAAGTAGTAAATAACCGGCTGGTCAATAAAGCCGTAGTAAAACGGATAGGTGCCGCCGGTTTGGTTGAAGAACACTTTTCCCAAGCCAACGGTGTTCGCTTCTCCGAAGGCCAGGGCGCATCCACTCGCCCCGGCCGTGGTCTCGGAGGCGATCTGGCCACAGGTGGCGTCACCTGTTACACCCAAGGTGTCGTAGTACGTCACGACCAGAGTGCCTTGCTGGCTCCAAGTAGTTCCTGTGGCGTCGCCCGTTCCCTTTACTTCAAGTGCTCCGTTAGCCCGGAGCCCATTGGTGATCGCAGTGCCATCTGTCTTCTTTGTCAGTGCTTGGTAATACAGCTTCTGGTTCAGCACATCGTTCGAGGAATTCGTCTCCTGAGAGAGCTTTGTCACGCTCACCTTGAGGGAAACAATGGGATCATCCGCCGTCGTCATGGGCAACGAAACCACGAAATTATAAGGCTTCCCTGCAACGTAGGTAACTTTCACGTCCGACTCTGTGAAAGTCGTGGTGACCGACTGTGCGGACGACATCGACTTCTTCTGGTAGGTGAGGGTGACCTTCTCCCCCACCATGGATCGCACCGTGAGCTCCGTCCCCAAAAGTGCCGATCCATCCACCATCGGAACGGAGTAGGTGACGTCGTTCTCGTCCTCCGTCACCGCATTATAGAGCCTGAGCTGGCCGACCCATGCGACTTCAGCGGGGTGGGCCGCGAGATTCGCGCTGGTACCGACGAGGGCCGTATTGTCGTTACTGGCGGTCACGGTGGGAGCAGAGTAATTCTGAATCTTCAGATTCCACGGTGCCTGCAGATAACTTTTCGTAGTAGTCGTGGAGTACGAACTGAACCCTTCGTAGAAGGTGTTTGACGGATCAGCGTTGGTGTAGGTACCCGCAGCCTTCGTAAAAGTACCCGTAAAGCCGACTCTGGCAGCATTGTAAGTACAACCGGTAGCCTTCAAGGAGTTGCCCGAATCTGGATTCGTCCAGATGACAGGCCCGTCCACGCCCAGTGGCTGCGAGAATCCAGGGCTTGACGAGGCCGTGTCGAGAGTGAATCCGCCAGGAAGGTAGAACTGGACCTGCTTGGCCGTTGCCAGGCACACTCCCACTTGCTGGGCCTGCGGCACCGAACCGTAGGTAAACTCCGAATCCGCGGCGATGTTGCCCAGTGAAAATGTGTAAGGTGCATTGCGCACAAACGTTCGCCCGGCGATCTTCCCCTGCCGCAACGTTGTCCAGGTTGCGTCGGAACTCACGCCGGGATCCGTCGTGAAAGTCGCGTCCGCCGAATACTTCGTTCCCGACTTCATTGCAGAGACTCCGACGGTGAAGGTTCCCTTCTGCATGAAGTCGGAGTTGCCGACCTTCGAGACGTTTGTCATCGTAAGAGGCATGCAAGGGGTGAGGTTGACTCTGAAGGCCGTGACCCTCGAACTCGCAGCAAAGCTCAAAGTGATTGTTTTGACGGGACTGGTGGTGCTGTCAACCGAGGTGGTGGAACCGTCCGCCGCCGCGAAGTACAGCGTTGCCCCAGAGGGCGCGGCATCCGTGCTGAGAGTGCCGACGAAACCGTCCGGCAGAGTGATGGTGAGCTTGTCTTGAGCAGCAGCCGTATACGCGACTGTGATGGTGTCCGTCTTCTTGGAGGAATCGTTCGCAACAACTGCGGCATTGGACTGAGTGGAGCTCAGAACAGTCGGATCGATGGTATCGGCTCTAGCTGGGCCCACGGGATGAATGACAAAACTAGCAAACGTCGCAATTGCAAGGAAGAGTACCAGCACTCAAAATGGTGCTACCCTCCCCCCGCGCCTTAAAACAGAAGGTTCCCTCATGTAAGTTTCTCATTCCGGTGCTCTCGCCACACCTTTTGTGCTCTCCCACACAAAGTCCGTCCTCTATGGGTCCGAGAACGAACACTCTCTCAATTCGGACCTGAATTTCAGGGTACGGCACGTAAAGACGGAAAAACAACAACCTCTCCTTTGAGGTAATACGGGGGTATTTTCCAGTATTTCCAACGGCTTCTGGCATTATTTCAACGCTCATCACCGTGTTGATAACAAAAAAGAGGGGGACTATAAACCTTAAAAAATATTGAAAAATTATTTTGAAATCTCAGATAGTGAGGGGTAACTTTTCACATCTTGGGATGAGGCACACATAATATAAAAAGAAATGTGGCTCCTTCGCAGCTTTGAGAGAGACCGACACATCCCGTTTCTGAGGGGAAGGAAGATGTGCCGTTGCGCGAAGGAGCCACTCCTCCGCGCAGAAGTGTAGAGATTGCCGCGCGGAAGTTTGTTTATTCAGTTATTCGATCCGTCCCCAGGTAGGGCGGGAGGAAGCGGTCGGTGAAAGGTTTGACCTGGTTACGATCACCGACCGCGCAGGCTCACACGCCCCTGTTCAACGCATGGGCGGCACTACGCGACTTTCGCGTCCACCACGCCATGCCCGCCAGCAATCCAGCAAACAGGAGTGTTCCCAGCCCTGTCAGCACTGCGGCCAAGCCGGCTCCCGTACCGCCCGTGAGCGGCAGAGAAGAGACAGTCTTGCCGGATACATAGATCGTGAACGCTGCCTTTGCCTGATCTGGTGAAAGGGGATTTTCTGCGGTCTCCAGAGGCACCCCGAGGAATTCGCCAAACGCACCGTTCGGAGTATTCAACTGGTATTCACTCACCTGGCTGTACAAAGCCTGCTCGGTCTTGCCCTCCGTGAAATCACCGGTCAGACCAGTAGGCGTAGTCTCTACAGCTCCACTGGTAGAACCACTCAAATCGAACTTCACCTGGAACGTCGTCGACGTTGTCGGAGAAACAGTGTCGTCAGACTCTAAGCCGGACCCCACCTTGTCGTCGCCCTCAAGGAACATCGCAACAGGAGTCGCTGTGGGCGCGCTCGTCAGCACATGACGTTCAGCAGCCAGATCATTATCTCCTGACGCCTTCTCCCCCATCGCTTTCTTCTCCCAGTACACCTCGTTCGGCTCGGACGGATTACCGCCAAATCCCGTATTTTCCGAAAGAACGCCACCCGGAAGCATATTGTTCTTCAGCGGATTGTCGCTACCCAGCTTGATGTCAGAGTCATTCAAGTGCACTGCTGGAATGTAGACAGTTACCTTGGGAGTCCACGTACGCAACACGACAGGATCACCGTTCGCATCCAGATCATGTGTGGACGCAGTCAGCTCAACGCTCAACTGGTGAGCTCCAACACCCTTCAGATACTCCTGGGCACCATCCTTCCAGGCCCACTTGCCGTCATCCACGCTCTTGGAGCCAGCTGGAATAGCGTAATGTCCCAGCTCGTCTCCATCAGTATTTTTCACTGTGTAAGTGATAGTCGCGTCCGGATTCTCTTGGAGGAGGATCTTCGTCGTCGCCGAATAGATGAGGCCCGAGTATCCGTTGCCAGCCTTTCCATCGTCGCCGCCGCCAATGATCGCGTACTCATGAGCCGCACCATCCTGCACCGCAGCATCAATCAACCCCACGCAACCCGTATTCGCATCCGTACTGGGGACATGCGATCCACTCAGATCACACGGAGCATAGCCCACATAGATCGTGAAGGCACCCTTCGTCGCATCTGGCTTCAGCGAGTTTGCTGCAGAATCCAGAGGAGCGCCGATCATTGACGAGTTGTTGCCACCAACGTACTCATTGTGCTGATTCCACAGGTACGACTGTGTCACACCATTCACCATGTCGCTGGCAGAAGTCAAACCACTCTTCACTGTTTCAACTTTTTCATCACCTTGCGGGTAAGACGAGCCCCTCAATTCAAATTTCACTTGGAAAGTGGTCGTCTTTGCCGGAGCGACATCCCAGCTAGATTGGTACTCAGACTGGGTCAGAGAATCTCCCGCAAGGACTACTGCTGTCGGTGTCACTGTGGGAGCACTCGTCAGCATGGTCTTTTCTGCCGCAAGATCATTATCTGCTTCCGCTTTAATCACGTGATCCTTGGTCCAATAGACCTCGTTAGGCTCAGTCAAAGAACCACTTGCCCCGATGACCTCGGAGAGTACAGAACCAGGAAGCATGTTCGCGCTCATAGGATTCTTGTGTCCCTTGATGATGTCCGAATCTGCCACATCCATCGCAGGAACGTACACGGTCACCGTGGGATGCCACGTTTTGAGAACTACAGGATTGCCGTTAGCATCCTTGTCATGCCCGCTGACAGTAAGCTCCACAGTCAGCTTATGAGACCCGATGCCCTTGAGATATTCCTGTGCACCTGATGCCCATTTCCACGCCCCTGCAGCCGTGCTCTTAGAGCCTGCCGGAACCGTGAAAGTACCAAGCGCATTACCGTCGGCATCCTTTACCGTCCATGTAACAGCAGAGTCCGTATTGTCCTTCAGGAAGACTGCCGCAAAATCTGAACGAATTAATCCAGAATAACCTTTCCCACCCGTGCCGTCATCGCCGCCACCGATCACTGCAAACTCATGCGCAGCACCATTCTGGACGGCGCCATCATTTAACCCGAGGCACCCTGTACTTGCATCTGTCGATGGCATGATCGAGCCGCCTGCATAGCACGCCGTCGGCGCCACATAGATCGTGAAGGCACCCTTTGCAGGGTCGGGCTTCAGCGAGTTTGCGGCAGAATCCAGAGGAGCCCCGATCATTGACGAGTTGTTGCCACCGACGTACTCATTGTGCTGATTCCACAGGTAGAGATCCGTCGAATTGGTCACGTCGTCGGTTAAACCGCTCGCGCTCGTCTCCGCGGCCTGGCTATACGTGGAACCGCTCAGCTTGAACTTCACCTGGAACGTTGTGGTAGTCGAGGGCCTGACCTCGGAATTCGATCCCATCTCCAGACCCACCGACTTGTCACCCTCAAGGAAGCGTGCGTAAGGGGTCGCAGTCGGCTTACTCGTCAGCATGCTCTTTTCTTCGGCGATGTCGTAATCCGCCTCTGCCTTAGTCACGTGATCCTTGGTCCAGTAGACCTCGTTGGGCTCAGCGAGAGACCCACTCGCCCCGATCTTCTCAGAGAGGACCGAACCCGGAAGCATGTTGGCACTCAATGGTGCGTCGTCACCCTTGATGATGTCCGAATCCGCCACATCCATGGCAGGCACGTAGACATCCATCGTGAAGTTCCACGTCTTGAGAACCACAGGCTTGCCATTCTCATCCTTAGCGTGCGTGGAGGAGGTCAGCTCAACGCTCATCTTGTGAGCACCCGCGCCCTGGAGATATTTCTTGGCGCCATCTTCCCACTTCCACGAACCCTGCGACTTCTTGGTAGAACCTGCAGGAGTGGTGAATTCGCCGAGCTTGTTGCCGTCAGAATCCTTAAAGGTGTAAGTAATATCGGCTTTTTTATTCTTCTGCGCAAGGATATTCGCTGCCGACTCGTTAATGAGAGACGAGTAGCCTTCCGTCCCAGTGCCGTCGTCTCCGCCGCCAATCACGGCATCCTCATAGGCTGCACCGTTTTGAACGATGCCGTCTATCAGCGCGATGCACCCGTTGTCGGGATCAGTTGTTGTGTCCGCCGGAATTCGAGTTCCCGCCAGATCACAGGGTTCCGTAGGTTGATTGACATAGATCGTAAAAACAATTTCCGGATTATGTGGGCCTTCCTCAACAGTCTTTGGCATTGTCACAGAGCCGTATATTTTGTTAGCCTTCTGCGCCTCGGCGAGAGCGTAACGGCCTTCTGACAACACATATCCAGCACACTGAGTAATAACGGCGTCATTGAGTTCCGAGTTCGGTCCCATATTTCTTGGAGTAGAAGGAACATACTTCAGCAACGAATCGTCGTGACCTTCACCCTGAGAATACGAATAGTTCTGCATGGACTCGCTAGGTCCATTTTTTGGATACGTCAGGGTGATTCCGGTAGCAAAATTCGTTACTTCAGTTGGATGGTAAGCACTCGTAACGCCGAGATCGCCCGTATTGTTTATACCGTTTTCATCATCCGCGGGGTCCGATCCTTTAATAAACCAGGCCTGGAGTTTTACTTCTGGCTTTTCGGTGAGGAGATTATTTTCCAGTGCCTTCTCGCATCGTGAAGCATCGGCAGGAGTTGGGGTCGTTGTCGTTTTATCGTCTTCGACCAGGTAGCTCGGAAGCTGTCCGTCAGCAGTGCACCCATCGTAAGTCTGCCACTTCACCGTTCCGAGGTTATCTGAAAGCTTCGCCTCATCGCCCACCGTAAGAACTTTATCCATAGTGTACTGATTCGGTACAAATACTTCTACCGGAACCTCAACAGGACTTGATTCCGTGGCCTCAGGATCCCAGGAGTACTCGTGAGCGCCAGCTCCACGAGTACCAATAGCAACATCTACATTGTAGTAGACTCCACCCTCCATCATGTCGCACTCAGTAATGTCTTTGCACGCAGACGGCATCGTCCACTCGAGCGTATCGCTGCCGGCCTTTAAGGTTACAGTTCCAGCGTCCGTTGCCGTGTCTCGAGAATAATTGGGATATACCTTAGTCCCCGAAGTAGGTGTGTAGTACGAAATCTTCCACTGAATACTGGTCGTCGCACGATCAACGGTGCTCGGGATCTTCGAGGTATCGACAATCTTCGTCCAGTCGATTTTTCCATCCTCGTAGGCGCGTCCGCCACGGACTGTGTCCGCCAACGTCGTGTCGCCACCAGCCGCCATCGCCCGGTTATTTGAAGCGAGGCTGTTCGCCAGCGGAATGAAGCACACCGCGATGGCCAGCATGACCAGCATGAGCCACCACTGCTTACCGCGCCGAACCGTACGTATCACGCCACCCATTTGTGGTTTACGCATTCGAACAACCTCCTCCGACTCGTCCCACGCCACCCGGGCAACTTCCATCACCCCAGTGCGCGTCCACGAATCTCTCTGAACACACTTCGTCGAAAATCTCTCTAAAAAAAAACTTGAAATGATGACCCTCTGGCACGTTTCTCAGGCGTGCGTGAAATGTTTATTTGGGAGGGTGTGTGCGGAGTCGAGGTTCACCAACGAAACCCGCACACACCCTGTACTGCAATCACTACTTACTTGCGTTCCTTGAAGGAACACTCAGCTTTATGAATCTCTTTCGAGATCACAGGGCCAGAGCGTTCTTCTTGTTGCGCTTAGAAACGGTGACCATCACGCCAGCGCCACCCGCAAGGAGTGCAGCCAGGACAACGAACAGGACAACGCCCGCAGCACCAGTCAGAGGCAGCTGCGTGAGGTTCTGAACATCCTCGAAGGTGACAGCCTTTGCATCTTTAGTGGTATCAACATCGGTGACAGCCTTCGCACCAGAGTTGGTAATCACGTTGGTCGCGTCGGTGCTGCCCTTATCGTTCGAGTCAGACACGGTGGCGGACACGGTGGAAGCCGCACCTTCTGCACCCTTGACCTCAGAAACCTTGACCTCGATGGTGGAAGCCGACTGCATGTAGTTACCCGCAGCAGCCTTACCAGTGAAGTCAGAGCTCTTGTTCTCAGAGATCGTGTACGTGCCAGCACCCAGGTTTGCGAACTTCACAACACCGTTCTCATCCGAAGTTGCCTGAGCGGTGATAGCAGGGCTCGTGCCGTCGGCGGTGATGGTGAACACAGCGCCGTCAAGAGCGGCAGCATTCTGATCAACCTTGGTGAACTGCACAGTACCGTTACCTGGGTTCGGGGTATCGTTACCGGGATCGTTCGGGTTCGGGTCGTTAGGACCTTCAGGAACGCGCACACCGTTGTTGTCAACGTCGAACGTGTTCACGTCATCGAGATCCGAAGGAACCGTGTCAACTGTTGCAGTGTAGACAACCGTGACCTTCTGGCCCTTCACAGTGGAAGCATTCACCTGGAAGTAGTCGCTCAGATCAACAACGAAGTCCTTGCCGCCCTTGGACTCAGGGTTGGTCGCGTCGGAATTATCCGCCATGGCCTTATCAGCAGCAGTGAGATCCTCACCGGAACGAATCGCATACTGGTCGGAGGTAAGAGTCGTATCGCCAACCTTGACTGTCATGTCCTTATCGAGGACAGGAGTCAAGCCCACTGCCGGATAATCGTAGAACGCATACTCAACGTTCTTCATGTCGGTATAGTCAGGAGCAGTCGCGCTCAGCGTGAACTGAACTTTGTTGTTCTCCTCCAGGGAACCAACCATGCTCTTCACCGGGTTCTGAGGAGTGTCATCGCCAGGAAGATTACCGTTCGGGTTCTTCAGCTCGACCTCACCAGTCGCACCGGCAACCGTGCCGCACTTAGTACCAACCAAAGAAGCAACGGCCGTCTTACCAGACGTTGTGTTCTTCGCAGTGATGATGTACCAACCGGAATCAGTAACCGAGATGTCGCCATCCTTGGTAATCTGCGTTGCGGCGGTCAGACCATCAGGAACGAAGTCCGAAGCAACCTTACGTACATCCGAGCTGTAGCTCTCGCCACCGTTGAGGGCAGCCAGGGCAGCCACCTTATCGGTGTTCGCACCCAAAGCGACACCCGCCTTGGTAGCAGCAGCGGCCACGTCATCGCTCGCGGCGGTCGACGTGCCATCAGCACCCTTATACGACTGGACGGCGACGGTGGTGTTGCTGCCATCCGCAGCACAGCCAGCAAACGTACCGATCTCATAAACGTTGTATTCGTAACCTTCTTGGAAACCAGTCACCTTGATGGTCTCGGCAGCGGAAGCGGTGCCCGCACCGATTCCCAGGCCACCAATGGCCATGGCCAGAGTCGCAACCGAGGCGACCAAGCCCTTCTTCTTCAAAGACACCATGTCTTTTCCTTTCCAGCCGCAGCGCAAACCACCCACGTAAAACAACCCCGCAAAGGGGGCATGTCCACACGCGGCACGTCTCTCTGGCGACTGATTCTTCTCTTGGATCAATCCCAAGCCCTCACAAGAAAACCTGATCCGGACTTGTGTCTAAAGGATGCCCCCCCCCGCGACATCGAAAAAAATCAGTAAGTGCACAATGCGACAATGAGCGTTCAGAAACAAGGCAACACGCCGAACAGGAGGTTCTGAGAAACAGATGATATGAGTAACCATTGTTGGCTGATGAATATATC
>JALCOX010000052.1 GCA_022649925.1 Bifidobacteriaceae bacterium
GAGTCCGCGACGGCGCTCACCAATCCTGAAGATAACCGCCCTGATTCCGTTGCGGCGTATGCGCCCAACCTTGGCAAGGAAATTCGTGTGAGTCCCGGCGAGGAGCCGGAGCCGTACGAGCCGGAGCCGGGGCTTCAACTGCCCGCAGTGCAGACGCCTGTGGTCTCAAGCGAGGCGGACATTTTCAACTTGCGCAAGGAAGACTTGCGCGACGTCTACGTTTGGCGTGAGTTGCCGATTATTGAGGTTTCGCACGAGGATGTTCTCGGCGCCGATGGCACGCCCAGCGGCAAGAAGAAGACCAAGCGGCATCGCGTCGGCGGCTCCGGTTTGTGGCGTCGAGTTCGTGCGTTTTACAACGAGCCGCGCAAGGGGGAGACCGCCCCGCGCGTTGCCGAAAACACGCTGAAGCTTTTCAAGGAGTTCGATAAGGCACGGTCCGCTGATTTGTGGCGTGTGTTGGTGGCGCTGTCGATTCGCCGTCTCGGTCCGCCCACGGCGCGGCTGATTGCCTCGCGCATGGGGTCTTTGGAGGCAATTGAGAACGCCTCGGTGGAGGACCTGGCCGACATTGATGGCATCGGTGAGGAAATCGCCGACGCCGTGGTGACGTGGTTTGAGCGGGCCAAGGACCCCTCGGATTGGCGATATCGAGTCCTGACCTCGTGGAAGGCCGCGGGCATTGGGGCGAATGTGGTGGAGAACACCGAGCCTCAGGTGCTCGATGGTCTCACGGTTGTTGTGACCGGCAGTCTGGAGGGTTTCTCGCGCGAATCCGCCAAGGAGGCCGTGGTGGTGCGTGGCGGCAAGGCATCCGGGTCGGTGAGCAAGAAGACTGACTTTGTGGTGGTGGGTGCGAATCCTGGGTCCAAGGCCACGAAAGCAGAGGAACTGGGAGTGACGATTCTCGACGAAGACGGTTTCAAGCTGCTGCTCGAAAAGGGCGCGGCCGCGTTTGATGGCGAGTCTATTGATTCAGGGGAGCCAGCCGAGCCCGTCGACTCGGGGGAGAAGAGCGAGTGAGTATTCTTATGCCCGCGCAGAGTCAAGGTTTTCTCGCCTTCGACGTCGAGACGCCAGACGCCGCCAATGCTCGCATCTGTCAGATTGGTTGCGTCGAGCAGACGGTGACCTCTCAGGGGATCGAGACGAAAGGTTATGGGTATCTCGTCAACCCCGAATGCGGATTCAGTCCGTGGAACGTGCGCGTGCACGGCATCACGGAAGACGACGTGGCGCAAGAACCCGACTTCTCCTATCTGTGGCGCACCGCGCTCGCAGAACCCTTCGAATCACATATTTTGGTGGCACACAACGCGCGCTTCGACATGAACGTGCTCGATAAAACACTGAGTTCCTATGGCGTGGAACACGGTCCAATGCGCTTCGTGGACACGTTGCAGGTTGCCCGCACGTGCTACCCGGAGCTGCCCAACCACAAGTTGGACACGGTGAGCGCCTATCTCGGAGTCAGCCTCGAGCATCATCACGACGCGGGCGACGACGCGTGGGCCTGCTACGGAATTCTCGTCGAGTCGATTGCTCGCTTCGGCATGGATGTGGTGAAGGTGAAGACGTATACGCCGAAGGTGGCGTGAGTTTTCGGCAACCGCTGCCCCTCAGATGTGGAAGGTAAGATTCATGTATGTCTGCATCAAACCCTTCTCCTGACAGATCTTCGACCTCTGGGAAAAAGCCTCGTGTCTTACCTGTTGCGGCGATTGCCGCGGATATTATCGTCGTCATCTTTGTGGCTGGAGTTGGGATAAGTCGCTATCTGCCAACTCCATACGAGGGCATAACCGCGGCGATCACCTATCCATATCGGAAGGCCGCCAACGGTCGTCTCGTGTCTACTGCGACGGATGATCAAGTACCGGCGTGTACCTCCAATGATGTTCAGGCTGTCATCGAATATCCCACGCAGGCGATGGGAACGGCCGGTGCGCAGATAAGAGTCCAGAATATTTCGCCCTTGACCGCTTGCTCGGTGAAGGCGGTTGCTCCGACGGTGAGCATGGTCCGGGCCAATGTCGACTTGAATTTCAAAACAAACCTCATTGAAGCGGGGGATTCTGTGAGTAACCTCATGGCTGCGGAGGGCTCGACGATCACTTTGAAAAGGGAGAGTCAATCACCTCCTATGTCTCGTGGAAGGCAAGTCAGCAGGTCGACGCATCTGCTGCATCGCGCCTGTCGATTTCGTTCTCAAGTCTTGACAATCTCGAGGTCGATGCCGGGACGAATGCCAAAGGTGCTCAGATCCTGAATGCCGATAGCGGCGCGAAAATCGACGTGACGAATTGGACTACTCCTGCGTTCGGTCCTGTTCCCGGCAGCGAACAGGCAGCCATCAATACATCGCAAAAGTTCGGTGCCTGCATCTTCCTCGTGCTGAATGCGGCCCTGGAGCAGAACAAGAAGATTACTTTGACAGTTGAAAACGTCTCGACCACAGTGTGCAAGCCTCTTCAGCGTGCCGCTTTGACGCGAGAGGGAACTCCATACGAAGCCGTGAGCATTCTGACAACGTCTCAAACTTCGGTAGCCGCTGGGAAAACTGTCACATATACGCGCGATTGCAGTGAAGCTGAGAATTCCATCGAGAATCTCAATTGGTTCCAGAAGCATTATGGTGCGCAGCGCGTGTGGTCATCGGCAGGATTCCAGGTCAAAAACCCTCCGGTTTGCCCAAGTACCTGATGTGGCGTGATGGCTCTTGAGTGTTCTGCTGCACTTCAATAAGCTGACAGTGGCGTGAACGCTGACGGCAGGTGTTCCACTTGGAAAGGCAACATGGCAGAGCAGAGCATCTCTCAGAAAATCGAAGGCGACGTTCTTGAACGCCTCAGTCACGTGATCGACCCCGAGCTCGGTCGCTCCATCACCGACCTCAAGATGGTGACAGGTGTCGACGCAGCGCTACGGACGGAGGACTCGGGCTATTCGATTCCCCTGCAAGCCGCCGAAGGTGAACCGATCTACGACGTCAACGTCAACCTCGAGCTCACAGTCGCTGGGTGCCCGCTCACCGAGCACATTCTCGACAGCATCACCGCCGCCGTCACCACGTACCCCGACGCCATGCTCGTCCCCAAGGTCAACGTCTCGTCCATGAGCGAGGAGAAGCTCTCCGGTCTGGTCGCCGAACTCAAAGCGGCGCGGCGCGAGAACCCATTTTCCAATCCGCAATCGAAAACCAAAATCTTCGCGGTGGTATCGGGCAAGGGCGGCGTCGGAAAATCGTCCGTCAGCGCCAACCTCGCCGCCACTTTTGCGGCACTCGGTTACGATACAGCCGCCATCGACGCCGATATCTACGGTTTCTCGCTGCCAAACCTCTTTGGCGTGCGCTCCCAACCCACCAATCTCGACGGCATGCTCATGCCGGTGACACAGTGGGGCGTGAAGCTCATGTCAATCGGCATGTTCGCCGGCACTGACAAGGCGATTCTGTGGCGCGGACCGAGGCTCCAGCGTTCCCTGCAGCAATTCCTCTCCGACGTGTGGTGGGGCAAGCCGGACGTTTTGGTGCTCGATCTCGCTCCCGGAACCGGCGACATGGCAATCTCTGTGGCTCAGATGCTACCCAATGCGGAACTGATCGTGGTGACCACTCCGCAGCCCTCAGCCTCTGAAATCGCCGTGCGCGCGGGGCTGATCTCCCTGCAACTTCCCGGGCATGTGCGCGGCGTGGTTGAGAACATGAGCTGGTACGAGCACAACGGTGAAAAGCTGCATATTTTCGGCGAGGGCGGGGGAGAGCGCGTGGCTACGAAACTCACCGCATCCGTGGGGTATCCGGTGCCGCTGCTCGGTCGGATTCCGCTCGAGACTGAGATTCGCACCGATGCCGAGTCGGGGCGCCCTGCCGTGCTCGATGCCTCCGGCGCGCTCGTGGGCAATGCGCTCAGCGATCAGTTTGTGGGGATTGCTCGGCAGTTGATGGGGAAAAATGACGAAGATGAGGCGTGATGACGGAGGCGTTTGAGACGGCGCTACCTGCCGGTCAAGAATTCTTCTCGACCAAGCAGGTCATGGAACTCACAGGTGTGACGCGCGACGCGCTGCGCTACTACGAACAGATCGGTGTTCTGGACAACGTTGCGCGCGATGCGAATAACTACCGTCGTTACTCTCGCAGTGACATTCATTGGCTCGATGTCATCCGCACCTTTCGCGCCTTCGGTATGGACATTTCCGAGCTTGCCGACACTGAGCACCGCGACGATCCCCGCTACGCCCTGCTCGTGTTGCAACGCCGACAGCGCGCGGTTGAGAGCGAAATCAAGCACCTCAATTCGCTCAACGGAGTGTTGCTGAAAAAAATTGCGTGGTGGAAGGAGCGAAGGGACTTGCTTGGGGGTTAACCCCATAGTTTAGGCTTGCAGACATCTGAGAAAGAAGGTCTGTATATGAAAGCTATCGCAATCGAAAAATACGGTGAGGACAGCACTTTTCGCCTCGTTGACGTGACGGTTCCCCGCCCGCAAGCTGGGCAGGTGCAAGTCGCCGTTCGCGCCTTCAGCATCAATCCCATGGACGTGGCCGGGCGAATGGGCATGCTGTCGGCTCCGTTCACCGACAACTGGTCCTTCCCGCTGGTGTTGGGATGGGACTTCGCTGGGGACGTGGTGGCGCTCGGTGAGGGGGCCGCAGAATCCGGGCTGGCTGTTGGAGATCGAGTGTTCGGAGCGCTCCCGAGTGCGCACGCTGCAAACAATGGCAGCTATTCAGAGTTCTGCGTTGCGGATGTGACCAAGATCGCGAAACTGCCGGCAGGGCTATCCTATGCTCAGGGAGCAGCCTTGCCGATCGCTGGAATGACCGCTTACCGGGCAATAACGTCGAGCCTGAACGTGCGTCCTGGCCAGCACATTTTGGTGCAGGGCGGGGCGGGTGGTGTCGGATCGTTGGCGGTGCAGGTGGCCAAGCAACGTGGTGCCTTCGTTGCGGCCACGGCCGGGCCAGCGCACGCTGAGCTACTGCGCGAGTACGGAGTCGATGAGGTGATCGACTACCACACGACGGATCCCGCCGCGGTGCTTCACGATTACGACGGCGTATTCGACACGGTCGGAGACATTGCAACCGGACTGAAGGTGCTGAAGTCCGACGGCACGCTCATTACCGTCGCGGCACAACCCAGCCAAGCCCAGCAGCACGACGAGAAGAAGCATGTGGCATTCCAGTTCACTGACGGACGGACCGCAGATCTTGACGCCCTGGGTGAGCTCGTCGCTTCGGGGAAGGTGAAGCAGGTCATCCAGACGGTGCCGTTCACGCCCGAAGCTGTGTCACAGGCGCACGAAGCGGTTGCTGGGCGACATGTGAGCGGCAAGATTGTCGTGGTGAGGTAGGAGAAGTGGGTCACTCGAGGTGAATCGAGAGACGAGAACTGGCAGAGGAAGAGATCTCCCCGGGCTGAGCGGACGTCTGCAATTGCCACGTGATCTGGGTGCAGGAACCGAGGAATCGGGCATCGTGTGACACCAGAATGAGCGCGCCGGGGAAGGCACTCAAAGCGTTGCCGAGGGCCGTAATGGAGTGGAGATCGAGATGATTGGTCGGTTCGTCCATGATGATGAGCTGAGGATGATCGACCACGATACCTAGGCACAGGAGCAACTTTCGCAGTTCCCCGGGGGAGGGCTCCTTGCCGGTGAGTAATCGGTCCGGGTCCGAATTGAGTTGGGCAAACCCGGAGAGTACTTGAGCCCGCTCAGTGGAGGAGAGCTCGCCCAGTGTTCGCAGAGCTCTCCTGACATCGCCGTTCGTGGTCTCCTGCGGAATGAAGAGGTAGGGGAGTGCGGTCTCGGTTCCTTCATCTGCCAAGGAATCGTGGATCTTGGAAATGAGGGTCGTTTTTCCGGTTCCATTGGGGCCCTGAACGCCGATATGATCCGTGGGGCCAACACTGAGTTCTGGGATGGTGAGGCCCGAGGGCGGAGCGGTTGCTGCCTTGCTGGAGTCTGCATTGCTGGGGTCTGCATTGCTGGGGTCGAAGGGTAGCGTCTGTTCATCGAGATGAATGACCTCGCGGCGATGACTTGCCTGATCCGTGATGAACAGATCACCGTCGTAGCGCTTCGCAGCAGTCTCGATGGTGTCGAGGCGGGAATGCGCTGCTGCCACCTGCGAGTCGATGCGCGCGCTCGCCGCCCCCGCACGTCCGTCCTTGCCTGTGTAAATGGCCATTCCACGTTTGGCGAAAGCGTCCCGATCCTTGGGGTCGATCTTATCTCCGCGTCTCTTCTGCGCAGATTGTGCCGCCTCGTGCTTGCGCTCTGCCTTGACCGAGTCGATGCGTACGGCGGTTCGCTGCGCATCTCGAAGGGCGCGTGAATCGCTGAGATTGCTCTGCTCTAGAGACGCAGAGGCCTGCGAATAATTTCCTGGTCGCAGGTCGAGGATTGTGCGGTTACCCGCCTTTGTGTGCCGACGCTCGAAGAAGAGGCAGCGTTTCGCCACAGCGTCGATGAGCTCGGCATCGTGTGAAATGAGTATGCCGATGCCTTTGAACTTCGAGGTCGCTTGTGCGATCGCATGCCGCGTATCCGCGTCGACGTGGTTCGTGGGCTCATCGAGAACTAGCACGTCCGCCTCTTCTGCCAAGGCGCAGGCGACCTGAAGGCGCTTCTTTTCGCCGCCAGAGAGGGTGGTGTATCTCCATGCCCAATCGTCAGCGATGCCGAGAGAATCGCGAATGGCGAGCGATTCGGCGGTCCAATCGTTTGCGAATTCAGTGAGATTTTGAGGTTCCAACGTCGTTTCCTGTGGACAGTATGCGGTGACGTATTCCCCGGAGGCAGGCGACACTGTTCCTCTGTCCGGTTTTAACTGACCGAGGGCAATGCGGATGAGAGTGGTCTTGCCAATGCCGTTGTCGCCGAGAACGGCGGTCCAACCAGGTGTAAACGTCGCATCGACGTTTTCTAGGAGTGGTTCAGGAGCATTGGGATAAGTGAAGTCCACGTGTGAAAGCGCAATGTTGAGATGACGGTTTGACGAGCGTATTTGAGACATATTATTTTCCTCTGAACGTGTCGCAATTACCTTAGCCTCTACCTCTGCTCGTTTATGACGGCGGAGATGTGTGGTTGCGACAGATTAATAAGCTGTGGTTCAGAGAGAAAGCCTCATCAGTGCCTTTCGACGTTCGAATACGGGAAGCCCAGGCGATGCATTTCCTCTGCCGTGCCGTGGCTTCGTGTGCAATCATACACGAGATGTCGATTTTTACCTGGTCGCGGAAGCGCGCGGGGCACCGATGCCGATTTTTGTGAACTTTTCCTCGTGGTCTGATGTTTCCCTAGGGCAGGAACCGCATCATTACGTAGAAAGTTGCAGTGGCGGAGGGGAAAAAGTTCACAAAAATCGGCAGGTCGGGTTGCCCGGGTGCCAGTGTGCCAGCAAGTTATCCACATTTTCAAATTTGGAGAGCGGCAATGGGCAAGATTCGGTTACATTTTTCTCATGGTAGATTTCGGCATTTCGCACAGAGATGGTTATTCCGTTGAGCTTGCCAAGATCGCAGACGCGGAGTTTCTCCGGTGTTTGGAGGCAACGCAGAGATCGAGGCGTGAATTGGTCTTCGGATTTATTTCGGCGTTGAAAGTTCTCATGATCGAGCTGCCGAGAGGATACACATTGTCTGATGCAGTGGTGCACGTCTGTGCTCCGGATCAGCAGCATCGCTCACGCATGAGAGGCGTCGATTTCCACTATTGGTCCATGCCGCTGAGCGTTGTGCGGGTCGGCTCGGACAGGGCAGGGATATTGGTGGCGGACCCGGTGACGGCGTGCCTTCAGATGTCGGCCTTCTGCTCGAGGGAGGAGTCGACAGTCCTTTTCGATTGGCTCACTCGTAGAAGCAACTCCCAAAAGGAGGAGAATGCACAGAGGTTGGAGGAGCTCGTCGAGACTCAACGTAAATTCAAGGGCAAGGAACATGCACGATGGGCCTGTGCCCATTACAAAATGAATACTGATTCCTCGATGGAGTCCCGCTTCCGTTTGATGCTCTATGAGAATCACCTGGGTGAGCCGATGGTGAACCCTCTCTTTGTCGATCCCGATACGCAGCGGATGTGGTACATGGATTTAGTGCTTATTGAGGCCGGCTTAGTGTTCGAGTATCAGGGAAAGGAATGGCATTCGTCGGAGCAGAGTCTCGAGAATGATTCTGAGAAGAGCTTGGCGATGCATAAATATGGATTGATGCCGATTGCTGTGGTATCCGCCTTCGTATTTGACCCTGTCAAGAGGAAAAAGTTCATCGAATCCGTGAAATTGATCAAAAAGGAGCGAGAAAAGACGCTCACCGATGAGCAAAAGGCGATTTTTGTGAACTTATTTCGCGAGCTTCGATAATGCGTTCAGAACAAACGTTGTAATTGCAACGTTCAGATCTTCGTGCTCGAGTCTTGCTCGCAGAAAAGTTCACAAAAATCGGAAGAGGGGAGGGGAGAGAGGGAGGAGGAGGGGAAAAAGGAGGAGGGGCAGCCCAAGGGACACCCCTCCCTCCAAGAGACGGACTTCCCGCACCAAAAACCCCGGCCCGCGTGAAGCGGAAACCGGGGTTTGGTGAATATACGACGCATCTATCAGATGTGGAAGTACAGCTCGTATTCCTTGGGCGTGGGGAGCTGGCGCATTTCGTCAATCTCTTCGCGCTTGAGGTCAATCCAGGTCTGAATCAAATCGGGCGTGAACACATTTCCTGCGCTGAGGAAGTCGTTGTCCTTCTCCAAGGCGTCGATCGCCTCAGACAGGGATCCTGGAACCTGCTGAACCTTGTCATGCTCCTCGGGCGGAAGCTCGTAGAGATCCTTGTCGATCGGGTCCGGGGGCTCGATGTGGTTCTGAATGCCGTCGAGGCCAGCCATGAGCTGGGCCGAGAAGGCGAGGAACGGGTTGCAGCTGGGATCCGGAGCGCGGAACTCGATGCGCTTGGAAGCGGGGGACTTGCCCGCGAGCGGAATACGAATAGCGGCCGAGCGGTTGCGGGCCGAGTAGACGAGGTTCACGGGAGCCTCGAAGCCTGGCACCAGGCGGTGGTACGAGTTGGTCGTCGGGTTGGTGAAGGCCAACACGGACGGAGCGTGCTTGATGAGTCCGCCAATGTACCAGCGAGCGATGTCGGACAGACCGCCATAACCCTGCTCCGAGTAGAAGAGCGGAACGCCGTCCTTCCACAGTGACTGGTGGCAGTGCATGCCAGTGCCATTGTCGCCAGCGATGGGCTTGGGCATGAAGGTCGCCGCCTTGCCTTCAAGCGCAGCGGTTTCGTGGACGATGTACTTGTACTTCATGAGGTCGTCGCCTGCGTGCTGCAGGGTGTTGAAGCGGTAGTTGATCTCCTGCTGACCAGCGCCGCCGACCTCGTGGTGATGGCGCTCAAGCGTCAGACCCACCTTGATGAGGTTTGCGACCATGTCGTCGCGCAGCTCCTGGGTGTGATCGATCGGGGCAACGGGGAAGTAGCCACCCTTGACGGAATTCTTGAATCCCGTGTTGCGGCTGCCATCGTCTTCCGTTTCCTTGCCGGTGTTCCACGGGGCCTCGATGGAGTCCACTTCGTAGAAGGAACGACGCATGGAATTTTCGAAGCGCACGGAGTCAAACACGAAGAACTCGGCCTCAGGTGCGAAGGACGCAGTGTCGGCAATGCCCGTGGCCTTGAGGTAAGCCTCGGCCTTCGCGGCAACCTGACGCGGATCGCGGGAGTAAGGCTCGTCAGTGATTGGATCGACAATGGAGAAGGCCACGTTCAGGGTCTTGTGCTTACGGAATGGATCCACATAGGCGGTCTCCAGATCCGGAATCATCTTCATGTCGGACTCGTTGATTGCCTGGAAGCCCTTCACGGAAGAGCCGTCGAAGGCGACGCCGTCGGTGAAGGCCTCCTTGAGAAACTCTTCAGTGGGAAGAGTCATCTGCTGCTGAACGCCGATGAGATCCGTGAATCGGACCGAGACGAATTCAATGCCTTCTTGATTGATAACGGCCTCAACGTCTGCCTGTGTCTTAAGCGCAGTCACGTTCGGCTCCTTTCCTAGTCAACTTACAAATCTCAAGTCTATGCACGGGGATTTCCGTAACCTTCGGATTGGGTTACGAGAATGTTTCAGTTGAGAAATAACGTGGATTTCGTTGATTTTATGAGGTTCTTACGATGCGGGAAATATCTCAACAGGTCTCAACTGTGAGACTCGCGAGGCTCGCCTCGAAATGTACAGGGCCCGTCACCGATGACAGGCCCTGATTTTTTTTTTTACAGCGGATTTAGCGGATACAGCAAACCGATCAGCGTCCACGCAGCGCGCGACGGTTGATCTTCATCTTCGAGGGATCGACGCCCTTCGGCATGCCCATCGACTTGTCTTGCAGCGTGCGCAGACGACCGTTGAGCTGCTCGAGCTCCATCTTCGTGAGCTTGACCTTCTGACGCAGCACCTTGTTCTTCAACTTGCGCAGCGGCACCTGGTTTTCACCGTTGCCCACGGCAATCTTGATCACGGGAACCTTGGATCCCGGAAAGACGCGGTCGATCTTGACTTCCTCACGACGCATCGCATTCTGCACGCGACCGTATTCGCCCTCGCCGATGAGATAGACGCCGGTGCGACCGGTGCCGCGCCAGATGGCATCCTTCGTCTTGGGGTCAACCCAGATGGGTTCCTTGGGGAAGGAGAATCCGGCCTTGTTGACGGTGTCGAGCACTGCGCCGGTTGCGCCCGCTTTGCCCTCAATCTGTTTGAATCCGACGCTGTCGGCGCGGCGCGTCAGAACGAGCGTCGCCAGCAGCATACCCAGCATGATCGCGGTGATCATGAGCAGCAGCCAGTTGAGCCAGCCGGAGTGAATGGCGAGATTGAGCACGATGCCCGCGGCAATCGGCACGAGGAAAGCCGCCGCCAACAGCCATGGAAGCGCCTTGTCGTCACGCGCAGCAAATTTGTAGATCTGGATGATCTGTTTCACTGTGCTGTTGCGTTTCTTGCCAGCTTTTTTCTCCGCCATGCTTTCTCCATATCTTGTGACGCACCGCGCGACCGAGCGGGTCTCACACGTGTGCGCCAATGTCAGACGTGCTGAGGGGCCATCTTAGCGAAAGGCGTTGTCATTTGGCCACGAACCCCTGATCCTTAGCGAGTGTGCAGCGGGCGGCCGTCGGCGCTCAGCAGTGCCTCGCCCAGAGTCTCGCTCAAGGTGGGGTGGGGGTGCACGAGGCGTGAGGCCTCATGCAACGGGATGCGATTTCCCACGAGCTGTTGGGCCTCGGCAGTGAGCTCCGAGACCCCAGGCCCGACCATCTGAACCCCCAAGACGACTGGAACGCCAGGGCGATCGGCCCTGATGCCCGACACGACGGTGACCGAACCCGAGTCGCCCGACATGACGACGCGCGCATTTCCAAGCATGGGGAAGGTCGTTTCCTTCACCTCGCTGAGCTCAGGGACCGTCTCCGCCTCGGCGCGGGCGTACCCCACGGAACCGACCTCCGTCATCGCGAAGGTGACGGCCGGAACGGTATGATCGTCCACCGGCTCGGTGTCGATCCCCGCGATGGACTCCGCCACCACGAGACCCTGTGCGAAGGCGCGGTGTGCCAGCTGCTTGCCAGCGGTGATGTCGCCGAGCGCCCAGACTCCGGGCACCGACGTCCGTCCGTAAGCGTCAGTCTTAACCAAGCCGCGTTCGTCGAGGTCGATGCCGATTGCCGAGAACCAATCAGCGTCGGTGTTGGGAAGACGTCCGATAGCCACCAGCGCAAATTGGGCGGTGAGTGTCTGCTCGTCTCCCTCGTCCTCGCGGTAGTGGACCGTCGCCGATTGATTGACGCCTTCCTCGAGGGAGTCGATGGTGACGTTAGTTGCGCAGTGAACACCGGCCCTCTTGAGGTCCCTGCTGATGGTGGCGCTGACGCGCGGCGTTGCCGAGGGCAAAACGCGGTCTGCCACCTCGAGAACGGTGACCTCGGCTCCGATTGAGCTCCACAGCGTGGCGAATTCCAGACCGATAGGTCCGGACCCGATGATGACGACGCTGCTCGGAATCTGTTGCAAATTGAGGGCGTCCTGAGACGAAAGAATTGCTTTTCGGGAGAACTGAGTTCCTGGGAGATGGCGGGGATGCGAGCCGGTCGCGACGACGACGTCGGTGGCTTGCAGGTGCACGGTATCGGAGGAGTCGCTCAGCTCCACCGAGATCTCGTGGGGTGCCGTCATGGTGGCGGTTCCAGTGATCGTCGTGACCTTGCGGCGCTTGAGGAGGCCTTCGAGCCCCTTCGTCATCTGGTTGACGACGCCTTCCTTGTAGTCGATGAGTTTGCGCAGATCGATCGATTTCAATGGGAGGCTCAGCCCCATTACCTCCGCATGCTGGGCATCGCGGATGACGTGGGCCGCCGTGAGAAGCGCCTTCGAGGGGACGCAGCCCTCGTGGAGGCACACGCCGCCGGGAACGGGGCTCTTTTCAATGAGGGCGACCTTTTTACCCAGCTCGGCTGCGCGCAGTGCGGTGGAGTACCCGCCGGCACCAGCTCCGATGATGGCGACGTCGTAGCTCTCGAAATCTTGTGAAGTAGTCATATTTCCTTTTTACCTGAAGGAGGCCGGCGCGCACAGGCACGGAGCTTATTTTCATCTGACAACACAAAACAACACAAAACCCTCGTCGCGCAGGGTGGCAGGCGAGGGCTTCGGCAGACGAAATACAGACTTACTCTGGTTTACTTTGGCCAGTTACCATGCTTTTTCGAGCTTGGCTTGGGCAGCCTGAAGCGGCGCAGCTGCAAGGCGCGAGACATGGCGTAGCTCATGCCGCGCGCATTCTTGACGAGCTGATAGTCACCGAATTTGTCGGTGAGCTTCCTCTTGAGACCGCGCCACATGATGACCATATCGATGATGATGACGAAGAGGTAGACGTACATCGCCATCGCCAGAATGAAGGAAAGCATGGGGACTGCCGCAGAGAGGAAGAGCGAGCCCAACAGGCACACCACCGCGACGGGGATGAAGAACTCCGCGAGATTCCACCGCGCGTCGATGTAGGTGCGAATGTAGACGCGAATGGGGTTGCGCTCAGCGCGGGGCATGTGCGCGACGTCACCTTTTTGCATGGCGTCGTACTCTTCATTCTGGCGCTCGCGCAGACGTGCCCGTTCCTCCTTGACGCGCTTCTTGCGGTCTTTGGGATCGGGGATGAGAGGGCGTACCGAGCGTGCCTGCGCTTCCTTGCGCGTGGGGGTTGCGTGGCCCTTGGTGCCTTGTGCTTCGTCACCGGCGGCGGCGGAAACGGCCGCGGTATTCTCTTTGTCTTTATTCTTGGAGAATGGGTTCCATGTCATGCGAACAGGTTACGGTGACGTCTAGACCCTGAAGTGACAAAACGCTTGAAAAGGTGGGGAAATGACAACAGAATTTGCTGCCTCTCAGATTCGCGATCGACTTGACACGGAGTGGAATGACGTCGTCGATCTTCTCAAGAAAAAGATTGCGTTGAAGTCCGTTTCAGCGCTGGGGATCACGGCCGAGCATATGAAAGCCTCAGCGGAGTTCGTGGCGCAACGGTTGAGCGCGTTGGGTGTCGACACGAGGGTGGTGCAGTCGACGAATCCTGACGGGACACCGGGTGCGTGGGAAGTGGTGGGTTCGAGAATCGTCGATCCTGCTGCGCCGACCGTTCTTCTTTACGCCCACCACGACGTTCAGCCCGTTCCCGACCCCAGTGTGTGGGACACGGATCCGTTCGTGGGCACCGAGAAGGGTGACAGATTGTACGGTCGCGGCTCTGCCGACGATGGTGGTGGCATCGCGATTCACGCCGGAGCTCTCGCGATTCTCGGCGACGATCTCGGCGTCAATATTCGCGTCTTCTTCGAGGGTGAGGAAGAGATGGGCTCGGAGAGCTTCATCCCCTTCATCACCGACCGTCGCGACGATTTTGCCGCCGACGTTATCATCGTCGCTGATTCCGGCAATTGGTCCGATTCTGTTCCCAGCCTCACCACGTCTCTGCGTGGCAACGCGGATGTGGACGTATCGCTTCGGGTCCTCAAG
>JALCOX010000053.1 GCA_022649925.1 Bifidobacteriaceae bacterium
GTCCCGTGAGACAGAAGCTCCGGAGACGGAAGTTCGTAGGGCGTCGACGGCTCCTCGGGAGTTGAATCGAAATTCTTCTCATCATCTTCGTTATCGGAACCCACCACTGCAGAACCCGCCGCCGCGGCCAGCGCAGCACCCGCCTGCGCGCCTTCTTGGGCGGAGTCGGGATCGGTAGCTGCCTGTTGATTCTGAGCTGTAGACGGCATCAACTGCGTCATTTCATCATCTGAGTGACCAGTCGCAACCTCCGGGCTCGCCTGCGCGCCGGCACCTCTGGTTCCCGCGGTACCAAGGGCATTGGTGAGCATGTCAAAGCCGGAATCGTTGGTATCTGCAACCCCGGTACCGTCACTGGTACTCGAGTCAGCACTCAATCCTGACTCAGGATGTTCGAGCGTCTCGCGCTGCGCCGCCGTGTCGAAGGGGTCGTCACCCTCGTACTTTTCCAAACGAGAGTCTTCGTCGTGATGCTCGAACCGCTTGAAGAACCGGGCGAAGAATCCCGCCTTCTTGGTCTTCCGCGGAGCGGCATCGTTGCGGTCGTCACCCTCGTCGTGCGTGGGGACGCCTGGAGCCAAACTCAGACCGGTGCTGGTGACCGAATCCTCGAGTATCTCTCCGGTCTCCGGATCCACGCGAATCGAACCGGACCCGTCCCCCATGTCAACTTCCATCGCGGCCTGCTCGTGCACAGGACGTCCGGTGATCTTGGCAACGATCCTTTGAATCTTTGCCGGAACTTCGGTGACGTGAGTTCCCGTGATGAGCAGCAACGAATACAACCCAATGATGGTGAAGACGACAATCGCAAAGACTGGACTCAGACCCCATGCCAGAGGCGAGCCCAGGAAGAAGCCGAAGAGGCCGCCGGCGGACTGAATGGCGGCGAAATCAAAGCTCCGCTTCGACGACACCGTGGCCACGTCAATGATGGAGCACACTGACCACGCCAGCAGAAGCCAGCCCGAGATGACGCGAGGATTGTTCGATTCCTTGCCCGAATGCCGCATGAGGCGAATGGCCACGTACATCAGCAGGACGGGAAGGATAACCGACATGACCCCCAGTGCGCCCGAGCCCAGCATGTGCAGGAATTTGCCAAAGGGTCCGCTGACCCTGAACCACTCGCTGGCGCAGAAAAGGGCCGCCAGAATCATGAAGAGAAAACAGAGACCGTCGCGCCGATACGCGAGATCGTAACCCTCTCCCACGCCGCTCACGGCGCGCACAAAACTGCCGACGCCGCGCGGAATCGCGAGCAGCGCCTTCTTCCACCATGGTTCAGCGGCCGCGGCCTCAGCCTGTCCCAATCGTGAGGATTTGGCTTTCGAGGAGCGGGAGTTCTGCGAGGCGGTACCCCGGCTACTCACCTTGGTGTCGTCGTCGGAGTCAGTGGAGCGAGATGATGTGGTCCTTGTCATAACGGCTTTTAGAATACGCGAATCCCGCGTCATCGCCGGTATTTTCCAGGGGTTATCGCCAAATCTCCCCGAGATGATGGACGCTGGGCTGCACGTCGCCGTCATCACTCGCTGAAAGCTCGCCGGCATCCGCACGCTCAATCAGGTCCATCGCCTGGGTCACCACATCCGGTGCCATCGCGTCGAGCCAGTGAATTCTGGGGTCTCTGCCGAACCACCCCATCTGCTTACGCGCCAGACGCTTGGTCTTGCGGGCGATGAGCGCAAAGGCTTCATCCTCGCTCAGTTTTCCCTCGAGATATTCCAGAATTTGCTCGTATCCCAAGGCGCGAGACGCCGTCACTGACATCTGCCCACGCAGGGCACGCACCTCCTCCACCAAGCCCTCCTGCCTCATCTGAGCGGTTCGCAGGTCAACGTGTTCATCGAGGAAGGCCCGGTCGAGATCGAGGCCGATCTGCACCGTGGGAATCACATACTTGTACCGGGGAAGGCTCGCCGAGTACGGGTGTCCCGTGATCTCGATGACCTCGAGGGCGCGAATGGTGCGACGCACATTGTGCGGATCCATGGTTGCGGCCGCCTGCGGGTCCTTCCTCTCCAGCTCCTCGAAGAGGGTTCCCGGGCCTTCGGTCTCGGCACGCCGCTCCAAACGCGAGCGCACAGCGGGGTCCGTTCCCTGGAAGCTGATGTCGTCGGTCGCGGCACGGGCATAGAGGCCCGATCCTCCGACGAGAATCGGACGGATGCCCTTGGCCTGAAGCGAGGCGATGCACTCCCGCGCGAGCTTTTGAAAACGGGCCGCCGACATGGTGTCGGAAGGTTCGATGATGTCGATGAGGTGATGCGGCACGGCGGCACGTTCGGCGGCACTCGCCTTCGCGGTCCCGATATCCATGCGCCGGTACATTTGGTAGGCGTCGGCGTTGATGATCTCAGCCTTCTGCCCTCGAGCCTGCAACGCCTGAGCGAGCTCGATGCCCAGACTCGTCTTGCCGGACGCCGTCGGCCCGACAATGGAAATAACCCGGCGATCGCCCATCTCAGGCATGCGCCGCCGCCGACATCGTTGGCATCGTCGGTGTCAATGACACTGTCGAATGCTCCCGCACCTCGTATACGCCACCATCCACGGCTCGCTCCCCCGGATCAGACAGCAAAAAGTGGCTCGCCGCCTTCGTGACCGTGCAGGTGATGAACTGACCCGGTTTGGGCGTGGCCTCCCCCTCGGGAATGCCCACGTGCACGAGGACTCCCCCGCGCTCGCGACCCGTGATGCGATGCGTCGCGGAATCCTTGCGCCCCTCGCCCGTCACCATCACCTCGACCGTAGTTGCCTCGAAGGTCCGCATCTGTTCCGCCGTGATCTGCTCTTGCAGGGCGTGCAGACGGTTGAAGCGGTCGGACACCACCTTCGGGTCCACCTGTTCCATCGACGCGGCAGGCGTTCCGGGACGCGGCGAATATTCGAAGATGTAAGCGCTCGAGAAGCGCGCACGCCGGACAACATCCATCGTCTCCTGAAAGTCTTCCTCCGTCTCGCCGGGGAAGCCCACAATGATGTCGGTGGTGACCTGCGCGTCCGGCATGGCGGCGCGGACCTTGCCAAGAATCTCCATGAAGCGCTTGGTGCGATACGAGCGACGCATCGCACGCAGCACGCGGTCCGAGCCCGACTGCAACGGCATGTGCAGCTGGTGCATCACGTTGGGGGTCTCGGCCATCGCCTCGATCACGTCGTCGGAGAAGGCGGCCGGATGCGGCGAAGTGAAGCGCACACGCTCCAACCCCTCGATGCGCCCGCAGGCGCGCAACAGACGCGAAAAGGCCATGCGATCCCCCGTGGAATATCCGAATGAGTTCACGTTCTGGCCCAGCAACGTGACCTCTTTTGCGCCCGCCGAAACGGTGCGCTGAATCTCGGAGAGAATGTCGCCGGGGCGACGATCGCGCTCACGACCCCTCACACTCGGCACGATGCAGAAGGTGCACGTGTTGTTGCACCCCATGGAAATCGACACCCAGGCGGAGGTGCGGCTGGCCCGCGTCACCGGCAACTGGCTGGGAAAATAACTCAGGTCCTCGGAAATCTCAACCTGGGATGTGTGCTGGTTTCGCGCCTCGTCGAGAAGCCCCGGAAGCGAGGCGATGTTTTTGGTGCCGAAGACGGCATCCACCCAAGGGGCGCGCTTGGCGATGCGGTCGCGGTCCTTTTGCGCCATGCACCCGCCCACTGCGATTTGCAGCCGCGGGTTGTGACGCTTGAGATTGGCCCACTGGCCGAGGGTGCCATACATGCGCTCGGTTGCGTTCTCGCGCACCGCACACGTATTGAGCACGATGAGATCGAGATCTTTGCTCTTGACTTGATCCTCGGTGGCGAGCACGTAGCCCTTCTCCGCCAGCACGCCAGAGATCCGCTCCGAGTCGTGCGCATTCATCTGGCAACCGAGGGTGTGGACGTAATAGAGGCCCTTGCCGCGAGTGGTTTCGGAGGTGGCGCCTGCGTCTTTGGGGGCGACTGTGGGGGCATCTGCTCGGGCTGCTGGGGCGGCTGCGGGGGCGAGCGAGCGCTCCTCGAGAGTCATCATGTCTTCATTCACACAGGCCATGATAATCGAGGCACTGGCCTGCGGAGTTCTTGCAAGGTCAGCGCCTCGATAACGTTTTATCCTTTTGGCTTTTTGGGGTACGGAAGAAGCACACCAAAAAGTCCTACAACGAAAATCACATCCACCAAAAATTGAGAGGTGCCACTCACCCATTGCGTTCTCAGAGCCAGGTAGGCAAGCAAAATGGCTGTCGCCGCAAATCTATTGACGATCCACTTCATCTTTGGGGACATGATGACGTCCTTTCCGAACTATTGAAGATGAATATTTGAAATACCTAGTGACGCCCCAGTAAATGCATTTGCAAGATTGCCAATAGCAAGTAACGCAGCATTCACATCAAAAACAATGCCGCCCGGAATTGCAACTGCTGATACTACTCCTATGGTTGCTATAATTTTTGAAACAATAGGTTCCGGTATCCAAAGACCGGCAATACTTATTCCCCCTGAAATATAGCGAACGGTTGTTTTCGATAGATAAACGCGCGCTCCCCACCAAAACCACTCAACTTTCGTAACCCCTTCTTTCGCCTTGTAAGACACCGATAGAGGCTCTTTTTTTATGAAAGCAATTGTGTCCGATACCTCAACTTTTACGTCATCTGTCTTTACTGCGAAGGCATGATTGATTTGTTCATTAGTGTTTGAAATAAGCTTTGTAACTAATGAGAGTTCAGGAGCGCTAAGTTTTCTTGCGGCGAGATCCTGATCAATCACATATTCATGTCCCTGAAGGGAAACAAATTGAGAGGCCTCATCCATTACTTTCGTAGATAGATTCCCAAGCTCCTCAGCAGAATTCACTGACTCCTATGCCGAAGCACTTGGAACGAGAGAAAGACACAATCCAAATGAGCACATTAGTCCAAATAAAGAATGAATAATTTTTTTATAATTTCTCATAATTATTTCTCCATTGAAATTAAGTATCTAATAAAAGGCTTGAGACTGGTGAAAACTCGGTATTAGAGAGACGATAATCGCCATTGCTAGGTGATCGTCTACTACTGAATCTTACTCATTCTTTTAAAACATCCTTTGTGGGAAGAAACAACCCTTTTATATTTCTTTGGAGAAAAATACAACCCACACATTGTTCCACGGGCGCGCTCCCCTGCTCGGGGTAGTATGCCCGTGAGGGAACCAAGCGGGCATGCACGCCCCAAGGAGGCAAAGTTCGAATGATTCTGGAACGCAAGAAGGCACCCAACATCGCGCAAATCGGCAGGCAGTACGACCGCCAGTACGAGACGATGCTCCAACAGTTCGATGCACAGAAGAGCTTCGAAACACTCTCCAAGTTCACGGCCCTCATGCAGGTCTACGCGGGAGCGATGCGCGAAATCAGCACGAAGCTGGAGAACCTCGACGACGAGTTCCAATACCGGGATCTTCCCAATCCCATCCATCACATGGAATCACGGCTCAAGAGCCTCGAATCGATTCTGGGCAAGCTCCAGCGACGCGGACTGCCCCTCGAGCTGGAAAGCGTCAAGAATAACATCCGAGACATTGCGGGCATTCGCGTCATCTGCAACTACATCGACGACGTCTACGAGGTGGCCGACATGCTTTCGAAGCAGTCGGATGTCAACGTTCTGCGGGTGAAGGACTACATCAAGAACCCCAAGCCCAACGGCTACCGCAGCCTGCACATCATCTATACGGTCCCCGTCTTCCTCTCCGACGGCCCTCACGTGACTCCCGTCGAAGTCCAGTTCCGCACCATCGCGATGGACTACTGGGCCAGCCTCGAACACCAGCTGCGCTACAAGAACACGCTTCCGGATACTGACATCGCCGAGCACTCCAAGGCGCTTCTCGCCTGTGCGCAACAGCTCAGCCACGTGGAAAACTCCATGCAGGAGATTCACCGCGACATCTCACGCCATCGCGAGGCGGTTGATGCCGTCGAGCGCATTGCCTCAGCGAGTAGGGCGCAGCGCGCTCGCGAAGACATCGCGAGAGTGGACACGGTGAGCAGCGAAAACTCCAAAGAGGAAACCGCATCAGCCACCGCAGAACCTCCCGCCGGAATGTGAAGATATTTCATGATTCCTTCGAGATTCACTCCAGAGAAAACGCTCCAGTGAAATCTCAGCGAGTTTGCCTAGAATTACGGACAAGATGACGATTGAAAAGGAAGCTTTTGATGACATACAACGACCCGTTCAATAATCAGAGTCCCCAAAGGGGCCCTCAGCCCGCTCAAAACTATGCTGCGGCAAATACTGGGTCCGCTGCCATGGGTAACCCGGTGCTCGAGGCACAGCCTGTGCGCGTCAGCGAGCGCACCATTCAGCACTCCGTTGCTGCTGCATACGGAGAAATGGCCATTGGCCTGGGCGTCACGGCTGTCGTTTCCTGGCTCAGCGCCAGCACGGGACTCGTCATGCGATTCCTCGCATCGGTCGGCCAGTTCGGGTGGTTTGCGCTTCTCATCGCGCAGGTCGTTCTCGCGGTGGTGCTCGGAGCCCGAGCGCTCAAGATGAATCCCGCCACCGCCCGCGTGCTCTTCTACGTGTACGCCGCAACGATGGGTTTCACACTGTCGACCATTTTCTTCATCTACGACATCGGCTCCATCGGAATTGCCTTCGGCCTCACCGCCGCCTTCTTCCTCTGCCTCACCATGATCGGGCTGACGACCAAGGTGAACATGCTCAAGGCTGGACCGATTCTCATGGTCGGCCTCGTGGTGCTCATCGTATCGCAGCTCGTACTGATGCTCTTCCAGGTCAGCGGAGCCACCATGATCGTGTCGGCGATCAGCCTCATTCTGTTCGCAGGTCTGACGATCTACGACGCACAGTCAACGCGCGCGCTCTATCAGCAGCTTGGCACCAGCGACGTGATGGTACGCAGGATTTCGATTCTGGCCGCTCTGAACCTCTACTTGGACTTCATCAACATGTTCATGAGCCTCCTGCAGCTGTTCGGAAGCCGCAACTGATTATTTCCCTCCCTCAATAGTTCAATCGCTTCTCTCATTTCTCGACCCTCCTGACGACCTCCACGCGGAAGCCGTCAGGAGGGTCGAGTAGTTTTGCCTCTCGTGCATACGAAATTGGTGGGCGCGAGCGCGCTTCTTCTGACAGCTTTTATCTGGGGCACTTCATTCGTCTCGCAAGTAGCGGGCATGGATTCCCTCTCCCCCTTCGCCTTCAATGCGGTGCGCTTCACCTTCGGCGCGGTGTCACTCTTGCCAGTCGTGCTGCTTCGTCGAGGATCAGGGCGTGCCTTCGACGCAAAGAAAACCTTCGGATTCGGACTCCTCTGCGGCTGCCTCCTCTTTATTGCCTCCACTCTGCAGCAATACGGAGTTCTCTACGGAATGAACGCCGGACGCGCAGGATTCATCACCGGCCTCTACATCATTCTGGTGCCGTTCCTGGGAATATTCGTGGGGAAGAAGACGCGCGTCATCTCCTTTGTGGCCGCCGGCGTCAGCCTCGTTGGACTGTATCTTCTCTGCTTCGCAGGTTCTGAATCCGCAGGTATCGGACTCGGCGACGTTCTGCTGCTGGGTGGCGCGATATTCTTCGCCATTCACATCCTCGTCGTGGAGCGAGTCGGGACACTGATCGACCCCATGCATCTGTCGATCATTCAGATCTCCACCGTCGCGCTTTTGAGTTGGGCCTGCACTCCTTTGACCGGCGGGCTGAGCCTGGGCGAAGTGTGGTCGGGAATCGGGCCGATTCTCTACTCCGGCATTCTCTCCACCGGCGTGGCCTACACCTTGCAAATCTTCGGCCAGAATCGCATGGACGCCGCACCAGCGTCGATCATCATGTCGTTGGAATCCTTCTTCTCCGTAGTAGGTGGGGCCGTGATCCTCCACGAGTCCATGACCCTGCAGGCCTACATCGGCTGCGGACTCATGCTCGCCGGCACCATTCTGGCCCAATTGCCAGATCGGCGACTTCACGGTGCAAATTCAAGTACTCCGCCTGACACAGTCGGTGCGTGAATTCATTCGCGAACGAGATTCCGCAGTGCCCTCACGCTTTGATGAGTGAATTTCACATCTGATGTGCGGATATAACCCGGTGACTGCCCGAATTTCTCTGAAAAAGACTTGTGCGGGCAATAGATCGAAGCGAATGCTCCGTCTCCGTTGCACATGAGATGTGAAATCCGCTCATCAGATGAAGCGCACACTCCCCCAGCCACTGAAAATTACGATTCCATCTCTCGCATGCCAACTTCGAGAATCACGTTTTTCCACATTTCCATTTTGAGTGGACTGTTCTGCACTGAACCCGTTACTTTTCAGATATGGATACTTTAGAAAACCTCGATGAGCTGACGACGAATCGAATTCTGCCCTGGAACACCTCGAGCTTCTCGGTCTCAAAGCTCTCGAGAATTCAGCGCGATGCAGTTTCACGCTGCTCATCAGATCAAATGCGACCTGATGAGCAGCTTCTCGCAAGCCGACATTTGGTGTATTCCAGAGTCACTGCAACATTTCAGAGTCACCGGAACATTCCGACTTCAAGAATCCTCGGGTCACTTCATGAGATTGCGCAGCACGTATTGCAGAATGCCTCCGTTGCGGAAGTAGTCGGCCTCACCAGGAGTATCGATGCGCACGACGGCATCGAAGCGCACCTCGCGTCCACTGCCATCCGTGGCACGAGCCGTCACTGGCAAGGTCGCGGGAATCTCCGCATCCTCGTCGTTGAGCTGTTCCATACCGCTGATCGAAAATTCCTCGGACCCGATGAGCCCCAGGCTCGCCGCAGACTCCCCCTCAGGGAATTGCAGCGGCAGAACGCCCATGCCGATGAGGTTGGAGCGGTGAATGCGCTCGAAGCTGCGCGCGATCACCGCACGCACTCCGAGCATGGCGGTACCCTTGGCGGCCCAATCGCGCGAGGAACCCGTTCCATACTCTTTACCGGCGAGTATCACCAACGGCACCTTGTGTGCACAGTAGTTCTGCGCCGCCTCAAAGATGCTCGTGACAGTGGAATCGAGGAGGTCGTAGGTGAAGCCACCGGCCAGTTGCTTCTGCCCCATCGCTGGCAACAGTTGGTTGCGCAGTCTGATGTTGCCGAAGGTTCCACGCACCATCACTTCGTGGTTGCCGCGACGCGAACCGTAAGAGTTGAAATCGCGGACGCTGATCCCATGATCTTGCAAATACAAGCCTGCAGGGCTCGACGACTTGATGGCACCCGCCGGCGAGATGTGGTCAGTCGTCACCGAATCCCCCAGCAGTGCGAGCACGCGAGCACCACTGATGCTCTCGATCGGCTCCGGCTCGTGGCTCATACCATCGAAGAAAGTCTGACGGCGCACATAGGTGGAGTCGCCGTCCCAGGCGAAGGAGTCTCCTTCCGGCACCGAGAGGCTCTTCCAGCGAGCGTCACCCTCGAAGACGGAAGCGTAATCTTTGACGAACATGTCGCGTGAGAGCGCCGATTCCACCACCTGAGCAACAGAGGCGTTGGACGGCCAGATGTCACGGAGGAAGACGTCGTCACCGTGCGAATCTTTGCCGAGCGCCTCGTGTTCGAAGTCGAAGTCCATGCGACCTGCCAGCGCGTAGGCGATCACCAGCGGCGGGGAGGCGAGGTAATTCATCTTGACGTCTGGACTGATGCGACCCTCGAAGTTGCGGTTGCCGGAGAGGACCGACACCACCGTGAGATCGTGATCGTTGACCGCTTGGGAGATGGCGGGATCGAGCGGGCCGGAATTGCCAATGCACGTGGTGCAGCCATACCCCACGAGCTGGTAGCCCAGCGCATCGAGATCGGGCGTGAGCCCCGCCTTATCCAAGTAATCGGTGACGACCTGTGAGCCTGGAGCCAGCGACGTCTTCACCCACGGCTTCGGCTTCAAACCGAGCTTGTGAGCCTTCCGCGCGAGCAGACCGGCGGCGATCATGACCGACGGATTCGACGTGTTGGTGCAGCTGGTGATTGAAGCAATGGCGACCTGACCGTTTTCCACACCGAACTCACCCTTGGAGGTCGACACTTCGATGGGCGTGCTCGCCGCATCCGCGCCGAGATAATCGGGCAGGGTGTGTTCGAAGGAGGTCTTGGACTCTCGCAGTGCAATGCGGTCCTGCGGGCGCTTGGGACCAGCGATGGAGGGCTCGACCGTGCCCAGATCCAGCTCCATGTATTCGGAGTAGGTCGGCTCCACATAGTCGGTCGCCGAGGTGTCGTGCCACAGACCGTTGGCCTTGGCATACGCCTCGACCAAGGCCGCCTGTTCCTCGGAACGCCCGGTGAGCCGCAGGTAATCGATGGTAACGGAATCGATGGGGAAAATGGCGCACGTGGACCCGAATTCGGGGCTCATGTTGCCGATGGTCGCACGGTTGGCGAGCGGCAGCTGCGCCACTCCCTCACCGTAGAATTCCACGAACTTGCCGACGACACCATGCTGACGCAACATGTCCGTGAGTGTGAGCACCACGTCAGTCGCGGTGACTCCCTCACGAATGTGGCCACTCAGCTTGAAGCCGACGACGCGGGGAATGAGCATCGAGATGGGCTGGCCCAGCATGGCGGCCTCCGCCTCGATACCACCCACTCCCCATCCGAGTACACCGAGACCGTTGACCATGGTCGTGTGTGAATCGGTGCCAACACACGAGTCGAGGTAGGCGAGCTCACTGCCGTCGTCCATCTTCTTCGTCATGACGGACTGTGCCAAATACTCGAGGTTGACCTGGTGGATGATGCCGGTCCCCGGAGGAACCACCTTGAAATTGTCGAAGGCCTGTTGGCCCCACCGCAGGAACTGGTAGCGCTCGCGGTTGCGCTTGTACTCGATGTCCATGTTCTTCTCGAGCGCTCCAGGAACACCCGCAACGTCAATCTGAACAGAGTGATCGATGACCATCTGGGCGGGCACCTGCGGGTTGATGACCGTGGGGTCTCCCCCCAATTGCTTGACTGCGTCACGCATCGTGGCGAGGTCGACGATGCAGGGAACTCCCGTGAAATCCTGCATCACCACGCGCGAGGGGGTGAACTGAATCTCGTCGTGAGGCTGCGCCGAGGCATCCCAGTTGAGCAGCGCCTCCAGTTGATCGTCGGTGATGTGGCGACCGTCAATGTTGCGAGCGATATTCTCCACCAGCACCTTGAGGCTGTAGGGAAGTTTTTCAATCCCGGGCAGTGAAGCGATGTCGTAATAGGAATAGTCCTTGCCGCCCTGAGTCAACGTTGCAATGTGATCGGTACTGTGAGCCATGGAGCCTCCACCCTTGTGACGCCTCCATGGGAAGGCGTCTCATCCGCCAGCGATTCTCTGCGTTTGTGTTCTGTATCTGTGTTCCTTCTGTTTTAGCGCCTTCGTATTTCGTGTGACGCAGAAAAGAGGCGCCGTCTTAGAATTCGGACACACCAACGGACAAGATATTGAACGAGATAGAAGACCAGAATCGAGAAGGCAAGCCCTCCCAGCAGGTAACGTCCGGCGACATCTCCAGGAAGAACGATGGCGAAGAATTTTGCGACGAAGGGTATGAGGGCACCCGCGACACCCGCCGCCGTGATGAACACGACGAGGCCACCGCGCCAGCTGAGAAGGGGCTTGGACACGCGAGCGAGCACGAGAATTCCCAAGGCGAAGACGACGATGGCACTACAGGTGCGCAGCGTCGTCAGCTGAGTGGGGTTGTCGAAAACATTCCATCCGGTCAGCTTCGGGAGAACGAGCGAAACCATCAACGCACACAGGCCGATGGAGACGCCGCTGGGAATGGAAAACACCACAACACGGGTGAGGAAGCCCTTCCTGTAGCGGCGATTGTTGGGGGCCAAAGAAAGGATGAACGCGGGAATGCCGATGGTGAGCGCACTGATGTACGTCATGTGGCGCGGCAGGTAAGGGAACGGGATTCCCGCCAGCACCACGCCGAGCGCGATCAGCGCGGAATAGCACGTTTTGACGAGGAACAGACTGGCGACGCGCTCCATGTTGGCCATGACTCGGCGGCCTTGACCCACCACGTCTGGCAGGTGGGAGAACTTGGAATCGACGAGGATCACCTGGGCGACCGACTTGGTGGCTGAGGCCGCGTTGCCCATGGCGATGCCCAGATCCGCTTCCTTGATGGCGAGCGAATCGTTCACGCCGTCGCCCGTCATCGCGACCACGTGGGATTGCAGGTGGAGGGCGTCCACGATGGCCTTCTTTTGATCCGGGAGCACCCGGCCGAGAACATCGATGTCCTCCAGGGCCTCGGCGAGTGCGACGGGATCCTTGGGTAGACTTCGCGCGTCCATAGCCCGAGGGGTGCGCCCCTCGCCCACCAGGTCGACCTTGAGGGCGATCGCACCCACGGTCTCCGGGTTGTCGCCCGAAATGATACGGCAGCGCACGCCTTGCTCGCGGAAGTAGGCCAAAGTCTCGGCGGCATCTTCTCGGATCGATTCGCTGCACAGGACGATGGCGGCAGGGCGAAGATCTTCGGGAAGTTCATTGTTCTCGAAGGTCTCCGGGTTGGGGGTGCTCGGAGCGGTCGCGAGCAGCAGCACACGATTGCCCTTGGTGGCGTATTGCGACACCTGCTCGCGGACATCTGGGTACGGCGCACTGAGTGCGGAGAGAAGAATTTCGGGGGCTCCGATGTACCAGGAGACTCCATCTGCTCGCTGAATCGCGCTCCACTTGCGGGCCGACGAGAAGGGAATTCGGCGGGAAACCTCGCCTGCCGTTACGCCCTTCTTGGAGAGCGCAGACAGTATGGCCTCGCCCGTCGCGTTCGGGCTCGCCTCATTGACGACGTCGAACAGCGAGTCGTACAGAGTGGTCTGCTCCCCAATGAGCGACACCATGTGGTCGAAGGCAATGCCACCATCGGTGATCGTGCCCGTCTTGTCGAGGTTGAGGCAATCGACGCGGGCGAGTGTCTCGACCGATTCGAGCTGTTGAACGAGCGTATTCTTGCGCGCGAGGCGAATCACCGCCAGTGCGAAGTTCAAACTCGTCAGCAGCACGAGCCCCTCGGGAATCATTCCGACGACCCCCGCCACGGCCGAGACCACGGCCATGCGCCATTGCCCGGTCGCAAAGGCGGCAGCCCAGCCATCCACCGTGTGCATCTGAGAGAAGACGAGCAGCAGGCACAGGGGCACAACGAGATAGGTCATGTACTTGAGGATCGTGTTGATGCCATCTTGCAGATCCGAGTGAATCTTCGTGTAGACCTTGGCGCGAGCCGTGAGCGAGGCTGCGTAGCTTGAGGATCCCACGGCCGTAACCCTGACAAGGCCCAGGCCTGACACCGCAGTCGACCCCGAGAAAACCTTCTCCTCCGCAGCCTTCTTGACGGTGCGCGACTCTCCTGTGAGCATCGATTCGTCGAGCTCGAGCCCCCACGATCGCACGACGAGACCGTCGGCGGGAATCTGCTCCCCCGACATGACCCACAACAAGTCGTCGAGCACGATGCCACTGTGCTCAATCGTCACGTTCTTGCCACTTCTGCGCACTCTCGAACGAGAGGCGACCAAGATGCTGAGATTGTCGAGCGCCTTCTTCGCACGAATTTCGGTATAGACGCCGATGCCCGAATTGACGATGATGACCAGGCCGAACACAGCGTCTCGCCATTGTCCTGCGATGAGAACCAGAACCATAGCAGTAAAAATGATGCCGTTGAATAAGGTAAAGACGTTGGAGCGAAGGATGTCCTTGTAACTGCGCGACGTCGAGGTGTCAACGACGTTGACATCACCGCGCTGCACGGCTGCGGCGACATCGGCCTCGCTCAGTCCCGGCTCCTCGACGTGGGGCAACCCAGAATCTGCCCCCTGAGTGCCTTTCAACTGCCCGTCGGAGCCGCTCTGATCCTGCACGTTCACTTGTTCTCCTTTGACTCCGGGTGCCGATTCTTGCTCTCAGCACCATTCACTGTGACGAGATGGTCTTTGACCCTCGTCGTCGAAGTTTGCACTTGCGTGACGAGCCGCGCCAGTTGCTCTGA
>JALCOX010000054.1 GCA_022649925.1 Bifidobacteriaceae bacterium
TTTTCTGCCTCAGCAGTGCACCGCTCCACGGCGATGGTGAGCTTGTTGGCATCGAATGCCGCGAAGCCGTCGTCGACGTTGAAACGCAACTCCTCGCCTTCCACGGGCGTGAGTCGAATCTCACCCTTTTTGATGACGGTGAGAACCGGCTCGTGGTTGAGCAGGATGCCCATGGCACCCGACTCTGCGGGAATCACGGCGCCCTTCGCCTCCCCCGACCACACGGGGCGGTCGGCGGCGACGAGGTTGACGCTTATCGTTGCGGCGCTCATTTAGTACCGTATTCCTTCTGCATGCCGTGCCACTTCTTCTCGAGGTCATCGATGCCGCCGATTCCGGAGAACGCCTGTTCCGGAACGTCGTCATACACGCCGTCGCAGATGCGGGTGAAGGCCTCGATGGTTTCGTCCGCGGGGACGTAGGAACCGGGGCGACCCGTGAACTTCTCTGCAACGTAGAAGTTCTGGCCGAGGAACTGCTCGATCTTGCGGGCGCGGGAGACAACGGTCTTGTCTTCCTCACCGAGCTCGTCGATACCGATGAGGGCGATGATGTCCTGCAGCTCCTTGTTACGCTGGAGAATCGCCTTGACGCGGTTCGCACAGTCGTAGTGGGCTTGGCCGACATAGCGCGGATCGAGGATTCGCGACGTCGAGCTCAGCGGATCCACAGCGGGGTAAATACCCTTTGATGCGATGTCGCGGGAAAGCTCGGTGGTCGCGTCCAAGTGCGCGAAGGTCGTGGCCGGGGCCGGATCGGTGTAATCGTCGGCGGGCACGTAAATTGCCTGCAGCGATGTGATCGAATGGCCTCGTGTCGACGTGATGCGCTCCTGCAAACCGCCCATTTCGTCGGCGAGGTTCGGCTGATAACCCACTGCGGACGGCATACGGCCGAGCAGCGTGGAGACCTCAGAACCCGCCTGAGTGAAACGGAAGATGTTGTCGATGAAGAGCAGCACGTCCTGGTTCTGCACATCGCGGAAGTACTCCGCCATGGTCAGAGCGGTGAGCGGGACGCGAAGACGGGTCCCCGGGGGCTCATCCATCTGGCCGAAGACCAGTGCGGTCTTGTCCAGAACTCCAGCCTCGCCCATCTCGCCGATGAGGTCGTTACCCTCACGGGTACGCTCGCCAACACCTGCGAACACGGAAACGCCGCCGTGGTTCTGCGCCACACGCTGGATCATCTCCTGGATGAGGACCGTCTTGCCGACACCTGCACCACCGAACAGACCGATCTTTCCACCCTGCACGTATGGCGTGAGCAGATCGATGACCTTGATGCCGGTCTCGAACATCTGAGTCTTGGACTCAAGCTGATCAAAGGGCGGCGGATCGCGGTGAATGGGCCAGCGCTCAGAAACCGTGATCTTCTCATCGGGCTTCTTGTTGAGGATGTTGCCAGACACGTCGAAAACGTGTCCCTTGGTAACGTCTCCCACCGGAACCTCAATCGGGCCCTTGGTGTCAGTCACCTTAGCGCCGCGGACGAGGCCGTCCGTCGGCTTCAGCGAGACTGCGCGCACGATGGAGTCGCCCAAGTGCTGCTCGACCTCAAGGCCGATCTCGTGGAGAGACTCGCCCTCCGTGCCGGCAACGGCGTTGAGCTTGACCGTCAATGCATTGTAGATATCCGGCAGATGCCCGACGGGGAACTCGATGTCGACGACGGAACCCTGCACACGGACAATCCTGCCCTGTGAGGACTCACTGCCTTCGAGGTTCTCCTCGGCGGTCTCTTCGGACGCAGTGGCTTTTGTTACTTTTGTAGCTGCCATATGCTCCTACTCTTCCTTATTGAGCGCATCTGCGCTACCGATAATTTCGGTTAGTTCCTGTGTGATCGATGCCTGACGCGAAGCGTTGAGCTTGCGCGTGAGTTCGTCGATGAGATCGTTGGCGTTATCCGTGGCGGTATGCATCGCGTTCTGACGGCTCGCCGTCTCCGACGCTGCCGACGTGAGCAGGCACTCGTGAATGCGAGACTGCACGTAGCGCGGCAGAATAGCGTCCAGTACCTCTTCGGCACTGGGCTCGAAGGTGTACAGCGGCGGAGTGACATCACTCACCGGAGGACCCGATACCGCCTCGTCAACGTCATGATCATCGTGGTCGACCAGTTCAACCGGCAGCATCCTGACGATGCGAACCTTCTGGACAACCATATTGACGAATTCCGTGAACACGATGTAGAGCTCGGAAACCCCACCCTTCGAGGCGGGCCTCATATACGCGTCAAGCAGGGCCTTTGAGACCTGCTCTGCAATCTCGACTCCAGGATGGTCGGAATCCCCTTCCCAAGTGCCTTCGATGTCGCGGTTGCGGTACTTGAAGTACGAAATGCCGCGGCGACCGGAAACATACAGCTTAGGGATCTTGCCTATCTCATCGAGATGAGCGAGGAGACCCTCGGTCTCGCGAATCACAGAGGACGTATACGCGCCCGCCATGCCGCGATCTGCCGTAATTGCCATCACGGCGACCCGGGGGTTCTCCTCCTTCTCCTTCTTCTCGAAGATGGGGTGAGACAGCTTCGTATGAGCAGCCAAGCTCATCATGGCGTCGTCGATCGCATCAGAATAGGGCTTCGCAGCCAAAGCGACGTTACGCGCCTTCGTGATGTGCGAAGAGGCGATCATTTCCTGGGCGTTGAAGATCTTGGCCAGGGATTGCGTCGATTCGATGCGAGACTTGAATGCGAGTTGGGAAGCCATGGGTTACTTCTCTTCTCCGGAGGTCTTGGACTTCGAGCTCTTCGGCTTGACGAACTTCTCCTGCTCGACCGTGGCCGGAGCAACAGAGTCGTCACCCTTCTTGGAGACCAAGGGGGTTCCGTCGACCTTCACGTAGCTCTTGCGATACTCCTCAATCGCTGCGTCAAGCTCCTTCTCCGTGTCGTCGGTGAAATCACCGGTGTCACGAATCGTATCGAGAATCTTTGTGTTGTGCGCGAGGTAATCGTGCATTCCCGTCTCGAAAGGCAGGACGTCAGCTAGATCGAGATCGTCGAGCTTTCCGTGAGTTCCTGCCCACACGGAGACAACCTGCTTCTCCATGGAATACGGCGTGAACTGCGGCTGCTTGAGCAACTCGGTCAGGCGAGCACCACGTGTCAGCTGAGCCTTGGAAGCCGCATCCAAATCGGAGGCGAACATCGCGAAGGACTGCAGAGAGCGGTACTGAGCCAGCGAGATCTTCAGTGTGCCGGAGACCTTCTTCAGCGCCTTGGTCTGTGCCGCGCCACCAACTCGGGAGACCGAGATGCCGACGTCCACTGCGGGGCGCTGGTTGGCGTTGAACAGATCAGACTGGAGGAAGATCTGACCGTCGGTGATGGAGATGACGTTCGTGGGGATGTAGGCGGACACGTCGTTCGCCTTCGTCTCGATGATCGGCAGACCTGTCATCGAGCCGCCACCCAGGTCGTCCGAGAGCTTTGCGCAGCGCTCGAGCAGACGGGAATGGAGGTAGAACACATCTCCGGGGTAAGCCTCGCGCCCCGGCGGGCGGCGGAGCAACAGCGAGACTGCACGATAAGCGTCGGCCTGCTTGCTCAGATCGTCGAAGACGATGAGAACGTGCTTGCCGTTGTACATCCAGTGCTGGCCGATGGCCGAGCCCGTGTAGGCGGAGATGTACTTGAAGCCTGCAGAATCGGAAGCAGGAGAAGCCACGATGGTGGTGTACTCCATAGCGCCGGCCTCTTCGAGAGAGCTGCGCACCGATGCGATGGTGGAACCCTTCTGGCCGATAGCGACGTAGATGCAGCGAACCTGCTTGTTGGGGTCGCCAGACTCCCAATTTGTCTTCTGATTGATGATCGTGTCGAGCGCGATAGCGGTCTTGCCGGTCTGGCGGTCGCCGATGATCAACTGACGCTGTCCGCGTCCAATTGGTGTCATCGCGTCAATTGCCTTGATGCCGGTTGCCATTGGTTCGTCGACGGGGTGGCGGTGCATCACATCGGGGGCCTGAGCCTCCAGGATGCGCCTTCCCTCAGCCTTGATCTCGCCGAGGCCGTCGATAGGACGTCCCAACGGATCGACCGTGCGACCAAGATAGCCATCGCCAACGGGAACGGAGAGAACCTCGCCTGTGCGGCGGACTTCCTGACCTTCCTCGATGCCGGCGAAGTCGCCAAGAATGACGACACCGATCTCACGAGCATCAAGGTTGAAGGCGATGCCTTGCGTGCCGTCCTCAAAGGTGAGCAGCTCGTTGGCCATGCAGCCGGGAAGTCCCTCTACATGGGCGATGCCGTCACCTGCCGTGCGAACGTAACCGACCTCCTGGGTCGGTGTATCCGACGGCGTGTAGGAGTCGACGAAATCATCAAGCGCCTTCCGTATGGAGGCGGGATTGATGGTCAGTTCAGCCATGAATCACTCCTTTTCTTTCCTTTTCTAAAAACAGTGCGCTCACAAGCACCAGCTATTTCACCATGCGCTTGAGGTTTTGCAGCTGGGCGATCACCGTATTGTCGGTGACCTCCGAACCTGCCTGAATCCTCATTCCGCCCATGACTTGTGAGTCGATCACCTGGTTGACGTGAACCGGGTGATTGAGCTTGCGAGTGTAAATGTCGACAATGCGTTTCACCTGCGCGTCGGTCAATGCGACGGCTGAGGTGACAGTGACGACCGACTCCCCCATATGATCCGAGACCTTCGTCACCAACCATTGAATGGTGGAGGCGAAGCGGCGTTGGCGCAGCTCACGCGTGGCGTGCTCTGCGAGAACGACCGTCAGATCATTGAGATTCTGATCGTCGAACAGCTCATGGAAGAACTTGACTCGCGCCTCTGACGACGCACGAGTATCCGAGAGCCTTTGGCGCACGACCGGCAGATTGAGAATCGCAGAGTGAATCTGCGACAGTTCAAGCGCCACGGTGCCTGTGACGTCGGCGGCGTCAGCGGCGGAGAGGATGCAATCAATGCCGAGATCCTCCACCGCGTTGCTGATGTGATCCACGCGACTCCAGCGCCGGGCTGCGAGATCCTTGAGAATCTCAACCGTGAGCGGCGCTGCGTTGCTGCCGACGAACAAGTCGTCGACAATGCGAATCTTGTCAGCAGCCGGACGGGAAGGATCCGTCATGGAACGCTCAACGGGGGCCGTCTGGTCGAGGAGCGCCGAGAAGCTGAAGAGCTGCTCACCCACCTCACGTGCCTGAGCGCCTGCCGAGCGAATCTTGTCGGCAAATTTTGCTCGCGCTTCACGTTCGGAACTCAGCGACGTTTCTCCGTGCATACTCACCTACCCCGATCTACTCGATCACTTGGCCGACGTGTCAGAGTCGATGTCCGAAATCATGGAATCAATCATGTCGGACTGGACGGCGCCGTCGTCAAGCTTGGATCCCAGAATCTTGCCTGCGAGTGCGGTGGCGAGAACGCCGACCTCACCCTTCAGGCTCACCAGAGCCTGCTGCTGCTGGGACTCGATGGACTTTTGCGCATTGGCAGTAACCTGCGCTGCTTCGGTTTCAGCCTTTGAGCGGGCGTCGGCCACGATATGCGATGCCTCCGCACGGGCGTCATCACGAATCTTGGATGCCTCAACTCTGGCGTTGCCGAGTTTGTCCTCGTACTTTTTCTTCGCTTCGAGCGCTTCCTTCTGAGCCTGATCAGCCTTGTCGATGCCGCCCTGAATTTTCTCAGCGCGCTCGTCGAAAATATGCTGGAACTTCGGCAGGAAGTACTTATAGAAGAACAAAGCAAGGATGACCAGGATGACCAGCGACCACACAATGTCGTAGCTCTTGGGCAGGAACAAATCAGTACCGCTTGCAGCTAATGTCTCCACGGTGTCCTCCTTTCGATATCGAATGCCACATTACTGGCGTGTCTGTCTTCTAGTGAACTACTTGATGAAGGCGAGAACGAAGCCGAGCAGTGCCAGCACCTCGACGAAGGCGAGGCCCAGGAACATGAGAACCTGCAGACGTCCGCCAACCTCGGGCTGACGTGCGGTGCCCTCGATGGCCTTACCGACCAAGTAGCCGATGCCCAGGCCAGGTCCGATTGCCGCAAGACCGTAACCAATGGTGCTCAGGTTGCCGGCGACTTCCGCGAGAGTGATGATATCCATTGAACTTACCTTTCTATTGCGATGTCCGCTGGTGGGCGGCGCATCAGAAAATTATTAAAAAATATTTGCCTCTGCGATGATTCTCATTCCGTTTCCGGAAGGCTCATGTTGATGTAGGCAGTGGTGAGGATGGCGAAGATGAACGCCTGCAGTCCCGCGACCGCCATCTCGAAGACGGTCATGAAGGCACCTCCAGCGAAGGTGAGAATTCCCAAGGGGAATTGCGCCTTCGTTGTGGTCTCAATGAAGAACCACTGAGTCGCTGCGAAGCAGAGGGCGACCAGAAGGTGGCCCGAAATCATGTTCGCAAAGAGTCGAATCGTCAGGGAGAAGGGACGAATCAGCAGAAGTTCGATGAGCTGAATCGGAGACAGCAGAATGTAGATCGGCCACGGGATGCCCTTGGGGAACAATTCATCCTTGAGGAAGCGGCCGAGGCCCTTCTCGCGAATGCCCGCAATCCAATACTGCACAAAGCACCACAGTGCAAAGGCGAGCGGCATGGTGATCGTTGCCGTCGCCGCAATGTTAAATCCCGGGATGATACCGCACAGGTTGAAGACCAGAATCGACAGGAAGATCGTCGTGATCATGGGGACGTAGCGCTTTCCGCGCAACTCTCCCATGACTTCATAGACGATGCTGTTCTGCACGAATTCGATGAGCCATTCAACTGCTCCCTGCCAGCGGCTTGGAATGAGCTTGGCTCTGTGCGCCGAGACACCCAAGATTGCTATCAAGAGAACAGTCGCAATGATTCTGACGAGAATGATGCGGTTGATAGCGAACGGTGTGCCTGCGAAAAGCGCCGGTTCGGGAAGAAAATCATCGATCGAGGGGATATCCGGACCGCTGGCTTCGGCGAGTGTTGTCACCGCCGCAAAACCCATACCAGCAATACCTGTCACCATTTCCACCTCCTGAAACTTGAAGTCGACCGCCAACTCATCTGCACCTGCGGTGTCCGGTGATCCGGCAGCCAAGACCCAAGCTTACGGCTCAATGAGTCATGTTTGTTTCTCGGTTGTTTCTCTGAATCGTCGGTTACGCAACTTCGGTACCCATACGTCAAAACCACTCGCATGGACCCAGCACGTTGGCGACTTGATGGAGTGTAGCCCCTTTTCGCGAAGTCCGCTAATCAGGGTCGCACTCAATCTGCACTCCTCTGCATCTGCCGAGGAACACCATCGAGTTTTAAATTCTTGACTTGCTGACCCAGCTTAAGCCGACCCCTCGCCCTTTTGCAAGAAGACTGAAATAACAACGGTTACGGAAAGTACAGCGCTAGAAATTCATGCCGTATCCGGTGCCGTTGAACGGCGCGAAGGAATCGTTACGGGGTGACTTCGGATCGTGACGGAGATCACGTTCTGTTCCCAGCTGTCCGCTCGCGCGCAGCTGCGGGATCTCGTCAAGCGAGTAGGGAGTGGTCTGATAGACCCAATTGAGCCAATTCCGGAACAGCAGGTTGGAATGAGCCCTCCACGAGAAAAGAGGCTCGAGCTGGGGGTTGTCGTCCGGATAGTAATTCTTCGGAAAGGGAACATTGTCGAGGCCGCGCTTCATGTCGCGCTCATATTCCTCCGCCAGCGTGTACTTGCCGTACTCCCAGTGACCCAGGCTGAACACCTCCGAGAAGTCGCGTGTCGCCACGAGACCCGGGCCCGATTCCTCGCCATAGGTGAGGACTTGAAGTTGATCTGAATGCGCCGCGAGATCGTCCTCGTTGATGCTGGCGACACGCGAATGAGGCTGGAGGCTGATCTCATCGAAACCGTTGGTGATGAAGCAGTACTCGTCCATGAGCCTCTGAGGAAATACGCCAAAGATCTTCTGGGATTCAAGGACCTTGCGAACTCCGTAACGCTCGTAGAGCGCGCCCATCGCACCCCAGCACAGATAGAGTGTCGAGAACACGTGGGCGGAGGCCCACTTGAGAATCGAACGATATTCTTCCCAGTAATCCACGTCCTCAAAAGCCAGGTGTTCCACCGGCGCACCGGTCACGATGAATCCGTCGTAGTAATTATCCGCAAAGGCACTGGGGTTCTCGTAGAACTTCACGAGATGATCGTGGCTGACGTGGGAGGCCTCGTGCGTGGAGGTCTTCATGAAGTCGATGTCCACCTGAAGCGGCGATTTCGAGATGAGACGGAGCAGCTGGGTTTCCGTCTCGATCTTCTTGGGCATGAGATTGAGAATGACGATGCGCAGCGGCCTCACGCGCTGACGCTCCGCCGCATCCTTCTCCAGAGCGAAGATGCGCTCAGAGTCGAGTATCTCTTTTGCAGGAAGACCTTCAGGAACCTTGATTGGCATACGTCATTCATACAGTGCCCCGTCCGACAAGGCAAGACACCCCTGAGCCCAGAGCAGAGCACAACAAAATTTCGCCTGTGAGACAACGCCGAGTTGACAGCACCGAACGTACGTGTAAAGTGGGTCGAGCTGCATAAAGCAGCCGACGCGGGGTGGAGCAGCTCGGTAGCTCGCTGGGCTCATAACCCAGAGGTCTCAGGTTCAAATCCTGACCCCGCTACCAAAAAAAGCCCGGAATCATTGCGATTCCGGGCTTTTACTTATCTGATCACAGGAAGTGACTGATCATAGGAAGTGACTGCGCAGATAGCCGTCGTCACGTGGGGAGAGATAGGCCGGAGCCACGTCGAACACCGTACGGCAGCCCTTCTGCCCTTCCGAACTCATCCGAGCGACCGCACGCGCATAGGCGAGCATCACGCTGGAGGTGAAGTCGGGGTTGGAATCCAACTTGAGTGAATACTCGATCACACTCGTGGCACCGGACGCCATCGCACCCGAGCGCAAGACGAATCCTCCGTGGGGAAGTCCCGAGTGATCACGATCCATTTCCTCCTGGGAGATGAAGTGAACCGTGGTGTCGTACTCGTCAAAGTAGTTCGGCATCGTCACGATCTGGCGAGTGATCTCCTCCGTATCGGCACCTTCGGCGGCCACCACGAATACCTCGCGCGTGTGCTTTTGACGGGTCGTCAAGTCGGGGTTGGAACCCGAACGCACCTCTTCGAGGGCCTCCTCAACCGGCAGCGTGTACTGGCGCGCGTCGAGAACTCCGTCAATCCGTCGCACTGCGTCCGAATGTCCCTGACTCACGCCGGGACCCCAGAACGTGTAGTCCGTGCCCTGCGGCACAAAACAGTTGCCAAAAAGACGATTGAGCGAAAAGAGACCGGGATCCCAACCACTGGAAATCAGTGCAACATGGCCGTTCTCCCCTGCCACCTTATCGACGGCCGCAAAATGCTCGGGAATATGGGCGTGGGTGTCGAAGCTGTCGATCACGTTGTAGCGTGCGGCATATTTCGGCGTCATCTGCGGTAAATCTGTGGCGGATCCCCCACAGATGACGAGGACGTCAATGTCGAGCGGAGCGCCAGAGAGCAAATCTTGCGCGCTACGGACGGCGACCCCCGGAGTGGCCAGAGTAAGGGACGCGGGGTCGCGGCGGGTAAAAACGCCGACGAGCTCCATGTCATCGTTTTGAGAAATTGCGGCTTCAGCGCCACGACCCAAGTTGCCGTAACCCAGGATTCCAATCTTGATGGTCATACCGTATTCCTTATGTAGTATCCCAATTGCCACGAGTCTCAACCAGTTGATGCGGGCCGCCCGCGGCAAATCTTTATACAAAGTATAAAGTCACTGGTGTTGGGCGCCCAACACCGCACTGTCGGTGCTCCTCAAGACGCACAAAAGCCGGGTCAGGGGTTACTTACCCCAACCCGGCTTCTGTGATCAACAGCGTTTAATTATTCTGTGATGTCTGCGCGGCAGAGCATTGAATAAACCTTCAGCGGTCTGACTGCCATTCCATGAACTTACTCATCGAATGCTGCAGAATAAATATGAGCTCCGCGACGCTGAACATCGGATGACGTTTCTCGCATGTGCCTCAATGTCATCGCAAGGACGCTTAAACTACTCGCGCTCAGCCTTCAATCTGGACTTTTTCGCCCTGCTCAACGCTGGACTCGACCTTCTTGGGAACCAAGAGGTGCAACGTCCCGTTCTCATAATGTGCCGTGACGTCCTTGCTGGTAACGGCCTCACCCACGTAATAGCTGCGTGAGCACGAACCGGCGTAACGCTCGCGGCGCAGGAACTTGCCGTCCTCGCCCTTCTCGTCGTGCTTACCGGACTGTTCGCCCGAAACCGTCAGATACCCGCCATCGACGCTGACCGAAATGTCATCCTTGGAGAAGCCGGGCATATCAATTGTCAAATCGTAGCCCTTGTCGCTCTCCTTGATGTCGGTCGTCATGGTGGTCGGAGCCATCATCGCCGAGAAGTGAGACGGAACCGGCTGCGTGAAGAACGGATCCGAGAAGACGTCGCTCATTACAGTGTCATCGAAAAGTGCTGGAAGCATTGCCATATCAATCACAATTCCTTTCATTGTTGAGAGGAATGGCTGGCTAGCGGCCACGAATTTCGGGTACTGCGAATACCGCACACCCGAGAGTCACAGCCACTGAGTGCCACCCGGAGCTCTTTCGAACTCCGATCTTTTCTTTTCACTTCACCCAATCGATATTCCGGGGACTTAGTCCCGATGTTTACCCTCGGTGAAATCCTCAGATTCCTCGTATTCCTCGGAATCCTCGTTTTCAAAATTCTCGAAATTACCGTAGTCGCCGAGATTCTTGGAACCCCCATGAGAGAAGTGAGCCAGTGGATGATGACGCTCCTCGTCGTTCATGACGGCGAAGTTGAGGCCGATGAGAAGGCCCCCTCCGACGAAGTTTCCGAGGATGGTGATGGCGACGCTACCGATGGCGAGCCACGGGTTCACCGCACCATAGAGACCGACGATGAGGAAGAGGACAGAGTTCGCGATGGAATGTTCCAGACCCAGGAACGCAAAGACGAAGACCGCCACGATCATAATGACGCACTTGGTGAAGTCGTTGGTGAGCTTGCCGTTGTAGACCATGAGCATGGCGATGTTGATGCAGAAGTTACACAGAATGGCGCGAACGAAGAGGTCCGTGATTCCTGCGGCCCCTTGGGTGAGATAGCCCGTCTTCGCAGTCGCGGCGAGGACCATCTGATGGAGAACGTCGGCGTCGATGACGCTGGAGAATCTCAAGAGAGCGGCAATGATGAGCCCACCCAGAAGGTTTCCGACCATGCAGAGTCCAAGGATCTTCAGCGAGCGCAGCCACGTGATGCGCTTGTGGTAGGCACCGATGCTGACGACCATCATATTGGAGGTCAGCAGCTCAGAATTCGTGTAATAGATGAGAACAAGCGCCCAGCCGAAGGTGATCGCGCCGAGAATCTTGCCCGTCAGCGCTCCCCCGGTGGAATCTGGAAGGGCTGCGAAGCGCGCGATGAGCGCAAAGAAGGTGGTGAAGAAGATGCCGACGAAGAAACCCGCCATGATGGCGCGCTGCATGTATTTTCCGATGAGGCGACCCGTCATCTCCTGTTTGCTGTCGAGCACGTCGAGCACAGTGCTGATAAACCTGCGGCCCGGGAATAGCGGGTGCATCGGCGGTGCGGGCTGATCCACACCGTTCGCCGAGGCCTCCTGGAAACCCGCCTGTTCCACAGTGACAGGGCCCTCTGTCGTGATTGTTAGGGTCTCAATATTTTTGTCTAGTCGCATCTCCACGCGCTCAGACTCTCAGAGTCTTCCCACTTCCGCCAGTTTTCAGCCGTATGACCTCGCTCACATCGGTCGCTATCCCCAGAAAGACAGGCTTTCGCGCGGTGAGAGCTTAGTCACATTGCCCCTGACGCCACAAAGTCGCTCCAGGATGCCCCGCCAAGATTCCCGAGCCGAGGCGCGTATTTTTACATTCTTGACGTTCATCAATTTTCCCCGACGCAGGCTCCCCTAGATTGAGTGTCAGAACAAAGGAGAAAAGATGCTCGCACTACAGAGGTTCTTCACCCAGCACAAGCGCATCATCGTCATCGCGATGAGCGCGGCCATCGCCGTCGCCCTCGTCGCACAATACGCATTGACACCGTTAGCCCCTCACCTGGGCGCCGCGTGGAAGATCGTCAGTTCCGCGCTGTACATCGCGGTAGGAGTCGTGGGGCTTATTCCACTCATCATCAAAGCCATCAACTCACTCAAGTTCAAGGTCGTCTCCATCGAATTGCTGGTGAGCGTTGCGGTTCTCGGCGCACTCATCATCGGCGAATTCAGCGAAGCGGGAATCGTCACCTGGCTCTTTCTCCTCGGAGAGGTCATCGAGGACGCCACCCTTGCAAAGACCCGTTCCGCGATCAAGAGCCTCACTCAAATGGCCCCCCAGACCGCACAACGGATCGAATCCCCCACAGACCGCAGCCCAGAAACTGTCGACGTGGACGAGATCGACGTGGGTGACTATCTCCTCGTGACCACGGGCTCACAGGTTCCCGTGGACGGTCGCATCGTTTTTGGTGACGCCCATCTCGACGAGGCCAGTGTAACCGGTGAGCCCTTGCCCAAACACAAGACCGCCGGTGACGCCAGCACCGGAACCACGGGCGACGAGGTCTTCGCCGGCACCAATCTCACCGACGGCACCATCGTGGTGCAGGCAACTGAAGTGGGCGAAGACACGGTCTTTGGCAAGATCATCGAACTCGTGGAGGAAGCCGAAGACTCCAAGACCTCGGCCCAGCGCTTCATCGACCGCTTCGCCAAGTTCTATACGCCCGTCGTGCTCCTCATCGCGCTCGTCGTGGGCCTGGTCACCCGCGACGTGCGCCTCGCCATCACCATTCTGGTCCTGGGCTGCCCCGGAGCCTTGGTCATCGGAGTTCCGGTCTCCAACGTCGCAGGTATTGGCCTCGGCGCCCGCCACGGAATTCTCGCCAAGGGGGCCCAGATGCTGCAGACGCTGAGCGGCATCGACACACTCGTCTTCGACAAGACGGGAACCCTCACGACAGGGCACCCCTCCGTCGTCCACTCGGCGGAATTCGCAGACAATGGAGCGCTGAGCACTGCCGAGGCGTGGCACCTCGTCGCGAGCGCCGAGCACGAATCCACTCATCCCCTGGCACAGGCGGTGGTCGACGAGGCCAAATCAAACCACGCCATCACCAACTACTCCGCAGCGAGCGCGACCCACGTCATCGCGGGCAAGGGACTCACCGCAACCGTGGAAGGCCACACGCTCACCATCGGTAATCACGCGCTGATGGCGAGCGAAGGAATCGACACGTCAGCCGCGGGCGCGACACTCGACTGGGGTTCGCTCGGCCTGTCGACCGTGTACGCGGCCGTCGACGGAGTGCTGCGTATCGCCGTCGGAATCGGAGACGCCCTCCGGCCCACGACCGCGAGCGCGCTCAACGAGCTCAAGCAGCGCGGCATCAAGCACCTCGTCATGCTCTCAGGAGACAGCCAAGACACCGTCGATGCCATTGCCGCAACGCTCGGACTCGACGAGGCGCACGGCGCGATGCTGCCACAAGACAAGGCAGACTTCATCACCGACCTCAAAAAATCCGGCCGCAAAGTCGGCTTCGTCGGCGACGGGATCAACGACAGTCCGGCTCTCGTGGCTTCTGATCTCGGCATCGCCATGGGCAATGGCACCGCGACCGCCGTCGAGATCTCGGACGTCGTCCTTCTCAACTCCGACATCTCTAAGCTGCCGACCGCCTACGCAATCGCGCGATCCACCGTGGCAAACACACGCGAGAACATCGGCATCGCACTGGCGACTGTGCTCTTCCTGTTCGTCGGCCTGTTCGATGGATTCATCTACATGGCGTCGGGAATGTTCGTGCACGAAGCGAGCATCCTCATCGTCGTCGTCAACGCGCTGCGGCTTCTTCGCAAAAAACTTGACGTGCGTCAAGTGTGAAACCGACGGCACCTC
>JALCOX010000055.1 GCA_022649925.1 Bifidobacteriaceae bacterium
GCGTCCACCTTCTTTGGCAGCCGCGCGCCGGCCTCCACTGCCACGTCGGCACCGAGAGCGAGCGCACGATTCCGCTTCGCCTCCGAACGTGAAGCGACGAAAACTTCCAACCCCGCCGCATGTGCGAGCTGAATCGCCGCCGTGGCGACACCGCCGCCGGCACCTTGCACCAGCACAGTGTCTCCGGGCTTGACCTGCGCCGCTGAGAAGAGCATCGAATAGGCAGTGAGCCAGCTCGTGCCAAGCGCCGCGGCCTCCACCATGCTCAGATTCGCGGGCTTGGCAAAGACGTTGGCCGCCGGAACACTCGCCTGCTCACCCATTGTGCCTGCGTACTTCTCGGAGAGAATTGTGCGACGCTCATTTGGCCCCACGCCCGCCGAATCACCTCCGTGGCCTCCGATGAGCGTGTAGAGCACCACCTCATCACCCGCGTGCAACGCCGAACGACCGGAACCGATATCCTCGCACAGGATTCCTGCCGCGTCGGTGCCCAGCACCATGGGCGTTTGTTCTGCGCTCAGGCCCACGCCTTGCAGCGACCAGAGATCGTGATGATTCACGCTCACCGCGCGAACGTCAATGCTGGTCCAGCCAGACCGAGGAGTAGAGGAAGTGCCCGGCAGCTCCCCTACCGACAGCACACTCAACGGATCGTCATAGTTGATTCCTGCCGCATAAATTGCCTTCATGATTGCTCCTCGTCGTTGAGAGTCATTGAAATTCATTCAGATTTATTGGGTTTCGTTGAGATTTTTCTCGGCTGCTCACCGAGCAACCACACTTACCCACTCTAGCGGTGAATTAAGCATCCATCAGGGGTGATGTCGCGCTCTGACGACTTTTGCGGCAAATTTCTGGAACGAGCCCACGTGCGAATCTTGGGACCCTTGGAAAATAAGGGTTCTTCTGGGTTCAAAGGGGTCCCTCTTGGAGCATGTCAGGAAATTTGCCGCAAAAGTATGAATTCGACGACACTCTTGCGGGCGAGGTGGTTTTCGCGTGACAATCAAGGTCACATCTATTCATCCGTCCAGTGGACTCGGCGGCGCATTGCCACCGAAAATCCGCCAGGAAATTAAGAGAGAAGAAACCCTATGAGCACTCCAGCAGACGCGCATTCCGCATTCCGTAAGACCGGCGCTGATACCGGCACCAGCTCTTCCACCGGCACCGACAAGGAGCAGGACGTGACCTGCGAGCACGCCGAGCAGAATGCAACTGTGCAGGCAGATCCCAGTGACTCCCCACAACTCGTGCTCACCAGCCTCGCCGACATGGGCGAAAACACGGTGGCGCCGGGCATGCGGGTCCCCATTCCACTGATCTCGCGTGAGGGATTCGGCATGCGCGTCATGCAATTTGGCGAAGGCGTGCACATCCCGATTCACAAGACGGGCAAGCGTGTGATCGTTCAGGTTGCCGAGGGGGCCATCGAGCTCACCGGCGGCAGCAATAAGTGGACGCTGCAGCAGGGCGGCATTGCCTACCTGCCGAAGGGAACGGACCATTCCTTCCGTTCGCTCAACGGCCGTGCACGTCTGATTGTGACGATGATCGACTAATTCACTCATTACCTGATTGGCTCATTACCTGATTAATCTCCCCGCCCTCCCTCATCACCAGGATGACGGCCAGGGGCCCCGACCTGCGGGTTCGGGGGTCAGGGGAAGCGCTCTACTTCATCATTTCTCGTGAGGTGGGCGATAAATGCATCAAGTGGGCGATAATTCCCCAGAAAAGAGAGAATCCGAGGGGAATATCGCCCACTTGATGCATTTATCGCCCACTTGAGGGCCGTGAAGCTCAAAACCATAGAACTCAAGACCCCAAAACTCAAACCCCTGAAACTCAAGATCGCAAGACTTCAGCATGCAGGCAAGCAAGTATGCAAACAGCATGCAAGGCTCATCCCACCTCAACTCAGTGAGGCCCCTTTTGCCCCACTGAGTGCATTCCGCTCTTCCTCCGCACTGTGCACCCCACCAAACCGCAGCGACACCCAAATACTCACCGCGATCAACGCCGTGCCTAGCGCAAAGCCCCACGAAACGGCCTCGCCAAGCACAAGCCAGCCCAACAGCGTGCCCACCACCGGCTGGAAGAGAAAGTACAGGCCCGAGTCGGCGGGCCCAAGCATCTGAACTCCGCGAGTCCACATCACGAAGGCGACTGACGTTGAAATCGCTCCCAGGTAGAGGAACGCACCCCATATGCGCGGCTCGCTGTAGGGAATCGCAGCGAGCACATCCGGTCGCGAAACCACGTACGGAGTGAGGCACACGACGGCGACCAGCGCCGCCAAAGTCGCGATCTGGTAGGCGTTAAACCGAGGCGATACCAGCTTGATGAGGACCGACATCAGCGCCCACGTGATGGCCGCAACCACGAGCGACACCGAGCCCCACGCCATGTTGCGCCCTGCGAGGTGGATGCCCACGATGAGCAGCACCCCTAGCGTCGCCAGCGCGATTGACACCCCATTGCCCAGCGTGATGCGCTCGTGCAAAATCCACCAGGCAAAGATCAGCATGAAGGTGGGGGTCGCGGCCGTAATCACGGAGCCCATCTGCGCCGACGACAGCCACGTCCCGGTCTCTTGCGTCACGATGGACACCGTGTTCCCGATGACACCGATGAGCACGATGAGCACCACATCCCGCTTGTTCCAGTCCCACTTCATGCGCTTGATGAGCGTAAAGGCGCCCAGAACCACTACTGCCACGAGATAGCGAAACCACACCAGTTGGATCGGCGGCACCACGTCCACTACGGCCTTGACGACGACGAACATTCCGCCCCACACGCTCGCGGCCACGCTGAGCAGCAGCGCGCCGACGAGTTTACGAGGCTGAGTGCCACGAGAAGATTTCACGCCTGCTTACCCAACTCCTCGCTCTCGACTTTGAGCATGGCGTACTGCGACTCGTACAGACGCCAGTATGCGCCCCGCTGGGCGAGAAGCTCGGCGTGGGTTCCATGCTCCATAATCTGACCGCGGTCAATGTAGAAGATCTCGTCCGAGTTCTCGATCGTCGAAAGCCGGTGCGCGATCACGAACGAAGTGCGTCCGCGCAAGAGCTTGCGGATGCCGTTCTGGAGGGCCTCCTCCGTTCGAGTGTCGATGGCGGAAGTGGCTTCGTCGAGAATCAAGATGCGCGGATCAGCGAGCATCACGCGCGCAAAAGCAATCAACTGCCGCTGCCCAGCCGAAAGCGTCGCGCCACGCTCCTCCACCACCGTGTCGTAGCCAGCAGGCATCTCCCGGATGAATTGGTCGGCATCCACGGCTCGTGCCGCAGCCTCGATCTCCGCGTCACTCGCGTCGAGCTTTCCATAGCGAATGTTCTCGCGGATCGTGCCGGTGAAAACGAAGGTGTCTTGCAGCATCACGCCCATCTGACGACGCAGAGAGTTGAGTGTGACGCCGCGCACGTCGTGATCGTCGACACTCACCGAACCCTCCGACACGTCGTAGAAGCGCGAGAGGAGGCTGATGATGGTGGTCTTGCCCGCGCCCGTTGGCCCCACGAGCGCCACCGACTGCCCCGGCTTGGCGTGCAGGTCTACCAGATTGAGAATATTGCGACCGCCGGGTTCGTAGCGGAACACCACGTTGTCGAAGTCGACCTTGCCCGCGACGGGCGGCAATTCCACAGCGTCGGGCGCGTCCACGATGTCAGGCTTCACATCCAGCGTCTCAAAGATGCGCTCAAGGTAGGCCGAGCAGGTGATGAGCTGATTGTAGAAGTTGCCGATGTTGATGACAGGGTTCCAGAAGTTGTTGAGATAGGCGATGAACGCAATCAGCACGCCCGTACTCACATTGACCCCTGCGAAGTGAGTGATGCCGATGTAATAGATCAGCGCCACCGTCATCGTCGAAATATTCTGAACTCCGGGCCACATGAGGAACTGGATGTGCACCGCGTGCATCCAGTGCCACCGGACGCTACCCTGCTGCTCCTGGAAGGTCTCGTACTGAGTCTGCTCGCGCGCGAAGGTCTGAGTGGTCTTCACACCGGCGATGGACTCGTGGATGTAGGCGTTCAGGTTGGACTGCTTGTTGGACAGCCGCTGGTAAGCGATGCGCTGGAAATGCTGCAGAATACGGACCCAGACCAGAAGAATCGGGAAGAGCACCAGCGACCACAACGACATGCGCCAGTCAATCACAAACATAATGACCAGCGTCATGATGAACGTGAAGATATCGGAGATCACGCCGATCAACCCCGAACTCAGTGTGTCCGACAGCGTGTTCACATAGTTGACCACGCGGATGAGAATTTTGCCGTGCGGGCGCGAATCGAAGTAGCTGAACGGCAGCGTTTGAATGTGGGTGAAGATGTCGCGTCGCATGTCCTTGAGCATGAGCTGACCCACGCGCATGATTTCAACCGTGCGGTAGCGCAGACAGACCTCGTAGACCACGATGATGACAGCGAAGGTGACCGCCAGCCACACCAGGCCCCACATCGACTTCTGCGGTATGACCGTGTCGATGACGACCTTGCTCATATAAGGCACCGCAATGGCGCACAGGCTCATGAGGAGCACCGCCGCCAGAATCTTGGCGACGCGACGCAGGTACGGCTTGAGATAGGCCGCAATGCGCGTGATGTCATGAATGTTGAGTTCTTCCTCAAGCTCTTCGTCCTCGCGGAACGTGTTGCGCTGCTGCGGCTGCGCGTTCTTCTGCGCGGCTTGCGCTTCCTGCGCGCGACGGGCCTCGCTGCGGGTTCGCTTTTTCCACGCCATCTCAGTTCCTCCCCTCGTCGCTTGAATTTGTGCCGCTATCTTGCGGGAATGTTCCCACTCCGGCCTGCAATCCCAACTGCTTGTGATAGATCTCCCAATATCTGCCGTGTGCGGCCACGAGTTCTTCGTGCGTTCCGCGCTCGACGATGCGGCCGTGATCGAGCACGAGAATCAAATCAGCGTCTTTGATCGACGAAATGCGATGTGCAATCGTAAATACCGTCTTAGATCCCGCCATCTCACGCAGGTGCTTCTGAATCTCGGCCTCCGTCTCCATGTCGACGGCGGACGTCGTGTCATCCATGATGAGAATTGCGGGGTCGTCGGCGAGCGCGCGCGCCAGAGAAAGGCGCTGCTTCTGCCCGCCGGACAAGCCCACGCCGCGCTCTCCCACCACCGTGTCGTAGCCCTGCGGCATGGAACGAATGAAGCTGTCGGCGCCCGCGATCGCTGCCATGGAGCGAATAAACTCCTGATCGGCCTGCCCCGGGCCGGAATCTGACCCAGACCTCTGCGCACCGAACGCAATGTTGCCGCCGATGGTGTCGGAGAAGAGGAAGGTGTCTTGCATCACGAGCGCAACCTGAGAGCGCAGCGTGGTGAGCGGCCACGACTCCGCATCCTTGCCGTCGATGAGAACCCGGCCGAACGTCGGATCGTAGAACCTCGCGATGAGATGAACCAAGGTCGACTTACCGGAACCCGTCTCCCCCAGGATTCCAACCTTCTGACCTGGGTCGACGTGGAAGTCGAGATCGGAGAGAACGGGGTTCTTGGGATCGTCAGGGAAGGCGAAGGAGACGTGCTCGAAGCGTACGTCACCGCGAACCGGCGCAGTCTTGGGAGCTTCAGTCTCTGCGACACGTGGGGTCACACTCAGTAGCTTCCTGATTTTGATGCAGGAAGCACTGAACCGCTGAAGATCGTTGAGGAGCCAGCCCGCCTGGCGCGTGGGGCCGTCGATCATCCACAGGAAGGATTGGAAGGTGACGAGCGCTCCCAAACTCATGGACCCCTGAATGACCAGGTAGCCGCCGAGGACCACGGTGATGAGCTGCAGCGAAATCGAAAGCCCGTCGAGCCAGGGGATGTAAGCGGCGTTGTTGTAGGCGAGCTTCATGTTGCGCTGATAATAGTCGTCGTTGTGCTCGTCGAACTTCTCAGTTTCGTAGTCCTCGCGCACGAAGGCCTTCACCACGCGATTGCCTTCGATATTCTCCTCCACCATGGAGTTGAGGCGGGCCAGAGAATTACGAATCGAGTAGAAGATGGCGTGCGACTTGCGCGCCATCGTGCGGGCGATGAGGAATATGATCGGGGCGACACAGGCCAGAGCGAGGGCCAGGCGCCAATCAATGGTGAACATGACGGCGATGGCGCTGAAGAACATGACGATGCAGTCGAGACCGTTGTACGTGACCCAGCTCAGGAAGTGGCGGATCGCGTCAGTGTCGGAGGTCATGCGGCTCATGATGTCGCCCGTGCGGGTGTGGTTGAAGTAGGTGAAGTCGAGGGTGTGCAACTTCTCGAATTCGTCGGACACGAGGCGGTAGATGGAGTTCTGACCAAATCGTTCCATGATCATCTGGTAGCCGTAGCGTGTGACCGTGTGCGCCAGCTGCGTCACGATCATGGCGACAAGATAGGGGACTAGCCGCTCACGCATCCCCTTGGTGATGACCTCGTCCACCACAAGACCCGCCAGAATGGGCATGACCAGCGTGAAGACCTTGTCGATCAGGAACAGGAATAGCGCAAGGACCACACGCAGGGCGTCGGGCTTGCAGTAAGGCCAGATCCAGCGGAAGTTGCCTTTCGCCGCTGACGTGGCCGTTTGTTGAACGTACATTCTCTCTCCTCACCTATGAGGCTGTGTTTGGGGAATCGCCCATTCCTGTGGGCGCATTCGGGACGTTCGGGTGATTCGCGGATACTCACTTATCCGCTACAGAGTTGTCGGAATTCCAGCATTTCGGCTGCCCGGCCGCGCTGTTGCGGCACGGCACAGATCTTCCGACTTCACATCATTCTCTCTACGTTGTTCTCGCGTCCTTTTACGTTGAGCATGGTTGCTTTACGTTGAGCATTGTTGCGTTTTGTCTGTGATGCTGCGACTTCCCAGCTCACTACATATTTCTTCGAGGCAGTTCATCATGGTAGGGAATTACAGACAAGACACACCGATTTCTCGAAAGTTATCGGGAAGAATTTATGCATCTCACCTGTGGCTTCACCTCGAATCCCATTTCTCATCTCATCACGATCCTGCCGAGCCCTCCTCAACTCTCGCTGCCCTCGTCGGGTGGGCGATAATCGCACCAGGTGGGCGCTATCTGACCCAGATTCATGAATTTTTAGGGAATTATCGCCCACCTCATGAGATTATCGCCCACTTCACGGGCGTTTCATATGAGCAATCCATAGGGGCGTTCCATACGGGCAATTCATACGGGCAATCCATATGAGCGTTTCATATGGGCGATCCGTCTCACCCCAGCCATCTCACCCCAGCGCGGAAACTCCGCCGTCAATGTGCAAGGTCTGCCCCGTGAGATAGCCACACTCCATGGCGAAGAGATAGGCGGAAGCGACCTCTTCCACCCGAGCCACGCGCTGAAGTGGCACGGACTGGGTCACTGCCTCGGTTTGCGCCCGGAGCTCTTCAGCAGACAACCCGCGCCACAACCCGGTCGGCGTCCAAATTCGCATCCTTCACCGCGCACCACCGCTGGCCACGCAAAGCATCAGCGCGCGCCTGCGCCGAACCAGTATTACTCGCCCACAGTCTCCGAGGTGTCGGTGCTCACGATGCGCAACAGGAGATACGGTTGGCCTGAATCCTCCGTCCGCACAATGCCGGCGGCCATCACAAAATCACCTTGCTTCACCTGGTGCTCGTACAGGTATCGCGCCGTCGCGCCGCGCGCCTCGAGCGGCTGCTCAGAGCTTGCACCGCCCTTGCGATCCAGAGCCAAAGAAAATCGCACCACCAGATGGTGTCCATCCTCTGGAGACTCGACGACAGGCTCGGACGTCACAACGCCCGCAACCCATGTGTATTCATCTGCAATCAATGCCATGACAGTCCTTCCGTTACTTCAGAAAACCACCGAGGCCCACCACCTCGTCGGAGGGGAACCGGTAGACGGTACTCGCAACATCACCTACAAAGTTTACCGGGGAAAGTTTCGAGGAAACGAGTGCGCCGCGTTCGTCCACCAAGCTCTCTGCAACATATCTTGAACGCACATGCGCCAGGAAATTGACATATCCATCGATCTCCGTAACGGAAGCAACCTCGAGATCGAGCACAAGCGACGAGCCTGCAAGATACTTCATCGGCTCGTTCACGGCACCGGCCTCTCGATCAGCCCCGCCACCGTCTTCCGGCAAACTGGCCAGCTGTGCCCCGCAGCGCTCAATCTTGTCATGAACGTCAATGCCTCGCGCGCTGCCCAATCGCTCGGCGATGGGCATGAGTTCGCGCGTCACCAAGCTCAAGGTGCACTCTCCTGCCTCCTTGATGCGCGAGGCACCGTTCGTTTTCCCCCAGACGCCAAAGGCTGCGGTCCATCCAAGTGAATACGACGAGCTGCCGGTCGACATGCTCCAACCGGTGCGAGCAGAGGGATCGCGATACGTCAGCACGTAGACGGGGAACCCATAGTAGAGTTTGCGACTTTCAAGACGCTTCATTGTGGTAGCCATAAACCCATTCAAGCGCAAAATCTGCGCCGATGACAGGGGCTGGTGTGTGAGTTTGCGACTTTTGCGGCAAAAGTCGAAAAGTGGCGGCACGAACGTCACACACGCGAGCACCCGCCCAGCCATCCCCATTGAAATTCAAAAAGAATATGATGAAGGAATGAGTCAAGCCTCAGAGAAAACGACGGCACCAGCCGCAGCAGGCAATCGCCGCATCGGTATCAGTGACGTGGCGAAGCGTGCGGATGTTTCCATCGGCACGGTATCGAACTATCTCAACTATCCTGATCGCGTCTCCACGCATCTCAAACTGAAAATTCAATCAGCCATCGAAGCCCTCGGCTACGTGCGCACTCAAAAGCGGCGCACGGTTGAGCGCGAACTCTCGACACCGGTCATCGGCTACATCATCGCCGACATCGAAAACTACCTCTTCACGTCAATTTTCGAGGGAATCCAAGAAGTCTGCGATTCCAACGACATGGAGGTCATCGGTGTCCACGCGCTGCAAGACAAGGAACGCCAGTCCGAACTCGTCCGCATGCTCTGCCAGATGAACGTGAGCGGGCTGCTCATCAGCTCGGTGGACGATTCCCAGGATGATCTCGCCTTCGCCCGAGCGGCAGGCATTCCCTCGGTGATGATTGACCACCTCAACCCACCCATCACCGACGACCATTGCACCGTGCTCAAGAACGATGAAGCGGCCGGCGAGATTGCGGCACGGGAGCTCGTGCGCACCGGTTGCTCGAAGCTCGCCTACGTTGCGCATCTCTCGGACTTCCAGGCAATCCGCAACCGTGAACGCGGCATCGAAAAGACACTCGACGATTTCAGCAACGTCAGCCTCGACATCATCGACTCGGGCGGCGTGCTTTTCCAGGACGGCTACGAAATCGGTAAAGACATCGAAAACATGTCAGAGGAAGAGCGCCCTGACGGCATCATCGCGGGCACGGATCGCATCGCAACGGGCATCATCACGGCGCTAGTCGAGGGCGGAAAGATCCGCATCCCACAAGATATCTCCGTCATCGGCACAGAGGGCGATCACATCGAAACCAACAGTCCGAGGTCGCTGACAGTCGTCAGCTCGCCGGGCATCGACATGGGTCGCAAAGCGATGGACCAGCTCCTCGACGAAATCACGAACGCCAGCGGCCACATCCACAGCACGCAGCTGCTGATGCCGACGCTGGAACGTCGCGGCTCCACTCGGGTCTGCACACGAAAGTAGCCGCGCAGGTGCGGGCTGGCGCGGCCTTGCAGCCTCACAAGCCCCGCACCCTCACGGCCTCGCACCCTCTCAGCGCGAGATTTCAGGCCTTTTCTTGAGCCGCAAGACGTTGACACCCGCCAGGCAGGAAACCAGTGCGAAGCCGAAGAAGACGAACATGGAACTCTGGATGGTATCGGGCATCACCATCTGTGGGGTCACCAGAGCGAGAAGGCTGCAGCCGACACGCGAGACCGCGAGGATGAATCCCTGCACGGACGTGCGCTGCTCGGCGTCGCGGAACAGGGTCTGAATCCACACCTTGCTCGTCGCCTCGCCCGCGAGCACGGTTCCGATGTTGAGCACAAACGTCAGGCCGATCAGCCACCACAGCTGACTGCCGGTGAAGGCCAGCACCAGCAGCGAGCCCATGCTGAAGGCGCTGCCGATGAAGAAGACCGGCGTCTCGAAGCGCGTGCCGCTCGCGGCCGAAATCACGAAGGTGGAGAGGAACGACACTAGGCAGACCAAGATTCCGATACCGGTGGCCAAAGACTGCGAGGCGTGGGCATTGACGAAGATGAAGGTCTGGAACTGGCCCCACGTGTTGCCGAGGAAGTTCCAAAAAACGTAGAACACCAAAATTGAGAAGAAAAAGGCGTATTCGCGCGGCGTGAAATCCTTCCAGAAGTTCATGCCGTGGCCGCGACGAGGACGGGCCGCAGAGGCGCCGACACCATCACCAACACCAGCCACGGAAGCTCCAACGCTCCGACCCCCGAGCGAATTCTCCAGCGCCATGTCGTCGGCGCTGAATTTCACGCAGATTCGCCGGTACAGCGCACTTGCCGCGGAGATGACGGCCAGGAATACAAAGACCAGCCGGCAACCGATGGAACCGTCGATCCACGAGATCGCAAAGGCCGCAACCATGGTGACCAGAATGCCCAGCTGCCAGCCCGACTGCGTCAAGGAGACGTATTTGGCGCTGCGGCCCTTGGTATAGCGAGCGTCAGAAACCAGGGAGAGCGCGACCGGAAGATCAATTCCGGTCGTGATCCCCGTGATGAGGTTGCCGATGAGAAGCATCCAGAAGTTCGCGGCGAGCGCGCACACCACAAAGCCAACGGCCGTCGCCACCAGCAGGTTGCGGTATACGTTCGTGCGGCCGAAATGCCGGCCGGTGACGTTGGCGAGGAGGCTGCCGATCGCGATGGCCAAACTCAGCAGGCCCGAGAGGATACCCACCTCAGCGGTGCTCAAGCCAAGAGCGTTCTGCCACACGGTGATCGTCGACGACAATCCGACAATCGCCGCAGCCCCCAGGAAGGACCCCGCGCCCGCGCCAAAGGTGAGCGGACGCGCGATCAAACCATTTTCTCCGTTGCTTTTCATTCCTACCTCATTCATACTTCATTTACGCTTCATCCCTACTGCCGGGCGTGAAGCCGTTGCGTTGCGGCGCTTGCTTACTTGACGACCTTGATCCGCGAGATCGAGAAGGCGCCGACGAGCACCATCACGATGGCGACGGGGAAGACCATCATGTAGCCACCCGACATCGAGTAGATCGAGGACGTCAGCAGCGCACCCGCGGCCATGCCGGCAGTGGTGCCCACGTTGATGAAGCCGAGATCCTTGCCGGCGTCCTCCTTGTTGGGCAGCACGTCGACGTTGAGCGCCTGATCGATGGCGGTGAAGGTTCCGTAGCCTGCGCCGTAGAGCACGGCGGCGGCGATGACGGCGACGGTCGCGCTCAGCACGCCGGATCCGCCCAACAGCCAGGAGGCGAAGGAGGCGCAGATCAGGATGACGGCGATGTAAGTCGGCAGCTTGCGCCGACCCATCTTGTCGGAGAGCGGGCCGACGACCAGGGTCACGAGCGAGGCAATGGTGACGATGAGCGAGTAGGTGCCGATGAGCGCGGCGGACGCGGTCTTCGACAGGCCCAAGTAGTCCTGCACGAGGTACAGCAGGTAGGAACTGACCATTTGCACGGAGAGCATGATGAGCGTTCGGCCCACGAAGGCCTTCCAGAAGTCAGGGCAGTGGCGGGGCGGGGTGAGCGTGTAGAGCAGCTGCTGCATAACGGTGCGCTCAGGGCGTTCGCTGGCGTTCATGACGGCGACGTCGTTCTTGTTGGGGAAGACGAAGGCCGCGACGATGCCACCCGCGCCGACGAAGATCGCGCCGAGGATGAGACCAGGAGCGACAGAGGTGATGAACAGTGAACCGATCATGGGGCCGATGCCGCAGCCGACCGAATTGCCGAGGCCGTTGGCCATTGAAACGGTTCCGCGACGAGACTCGGGGACGTTGTCAGACAGGACTGCGTAGAACGGCGCATACATGATGTTCATGCCGATCTGGGCGATGGAGTAGACGATGATGACGCCGGCGCCCGAGGTCTGCAGAGGCATCAGTGCGAAGGACACGATGGAGACGATGCCGCCGATGACCAACCACGGGGCGCGACGCCCGAAGCGGGTGCGCGTGCGGTCCGAGATTGCGCCGAAGACGACGTTACTCACCATTGCCACCACCATGGCGATGGAGGAGGCGACGCCGATGATGGCCGCGGGGTTATCGGCCCCAATGTTCTTGACGAACTGCGGCATCAACACGTTTGCCACCATCGTGACGCCCGTGGCGGTGAAAATCCAAAAGACGATGTAGCCGGCGATGTAGCGGCCTACCTTATTAGTCTGTCCGGGAGCTAGCACTTCGGACGACGTTGTCGTTGTTTCACTCATTGTTCTTCCTTATTTTTGTTGAAATCCCGGCTCAGAACTCGAAGCGGACCTTGCGGCCCTCGATGTAATCCATCATGGTGATGGCCAAGAAGTTCCAATTCTGGAATCCTGCCGTCATGACAGGTTCACCGGTGTCGGGATCGTAATACTCGTGAAGGCAGCCGGTGGCGTTGAAATCATTGGCAAACAGGCGAATGGTCTTCTCGGCCATCTCGCGGGCGTCCGCCTCGAAGCCGTACTTCACCAAGCCGCGGAACACCATGTAATTCGAAACTCCCCAGATCGGACCAAGCCAGCAGGAGGGGTTGTTCGAGCTGCGCACCATGTACTGCTTTTCGAGGCGGCTGAGCGTTCTCACGCCATACTTTGCGTTGAAAGTACGCTTCTCACGAAGGCGAAGCAGCATTCTGGAGGCCTGCTCTTGATCCGGGATGCCCGCCCACATCGCAGCGAAGCTCGACCAGCTGTCGATGCGCATGATGAGGCAGGGCCACGACCGCGGCGAACCGTGGTGCAGCCACGTTTTGTCGCTCACCTCGCGCAGGTTCAGATCGACGGAATAATACGTGCCGTCGCGCTCGTCCCAGCAATACTTATTGATGGCGTCGCGCAATGCGCGGGCCTTTTCACGCCACTCGATTGATTCGTCGACCTTGCCCAGCGACTCCAAGATGAAGCCGAAGGCCAGCAGCTCGCGGTAGAGCAGGGAGTTGAGGAAGATCGAGGCAGTGGACTTGTCGGGACGGAAGAAGACCGAGGGATCGTTGTCGACACCAATGGCGAAGTCCGTCTGCCAATAGGCGAGGCCGGTCTCGTGATGCACATGGTGTTCCAGGTAGCACTCAAGGAACTTCTTGAGCACATCGATCTTGCCACGGATCCATTCCGCATCGTGATGCTGCTGAATGAGCATCGCCGCCGCCTGCGCCAGAATCGGCTTGTGCATGTTCTGGTCGAAGGGGTGTTTTGGATCGTAGAGCGAAGGATCAATCTCCTCGAAGCCGCCGCCCGTTGGGAAGAGCAGCATCGGGGAAATGCCATCCTCTGTTGTGTGATCGAGGAAGTTGAGGATCGAGCCCTGCGTGGCCTCGAGGAACTTGCCATCCTCATTTGTGTCGATCTCAACCTGGCTCATGGCTACACTCGCCCACCAGGAATCCCAGTCCCACAGATCTGAACTGTAAATCGGTGAATCCGGGGTGCTCGGTACGACGTATGAATGGTGTAAGGCCTCAGTTGCAGGGCGCACCATTTGCGACGACGAGCTTTCAATGTAACTGCGTAGTGACTTTGAATCGACGATTATCGCGTCGAGACTCTGTTCGTCCAGAGTACTCGCGCACTCGCAGACCGACTTTTCATCTTGTGAAGACCTCATTGTCATCTTCCTTTGTTCTTCAATCTCCGACGATGCAAGGAAATCGCCACGCTGCGCCACACTCGCGAGCGCGGCGATCTCTTTTCTGTTCCACGTCAGAGATGACCTCTTTGTGAATCGCCTTAACTATA
>JALCOX010000056.1 GCA_022649925.1 Bifidobacteriaceae bacterium
AACGCGGGAAACGTCCCTGGGGCGGAGGACTGCCAGGTGTACCGACTGCACCCCAAGACGGGCAAGACGCATCAACTGCGAGTGCACATGAATGGCTTGGGACTGCCAATCGTCGGCGACGATCTGTACCCCAAAGTGATCGATCGCCCCTATGACGATTTCTCGTCTCCGCTGCACCTGGTTGCGCGGACTTTGGAGATGGAGGATCCCTTCACTGGGGCTCAGTGGAAGTTCGAGTCGAAGATTGCTGTGTGAGAGTGTGTGACGAAGTGCGCGCTGCTGTGCACGCCGCAGCACACCGCGCCCGCGTCACACACCACAGTATGTCTCGCAGTCCACACGTCCTCGTTTCTGATAATAATTATCATTATGTGTATGATGGACAGTGCGAGGCCGAGAGGTTCGCAGAAGAACCGACTCGCACCAACATGCAAAGACATGGTAGATGAGGAAATGATGAGGAATACACAGGGATTCCAGACACGAACAACGCACAGGGGTATTTTTTCGATGCGTTCGATGACGAGGCGTATAGGAGTTGCAGTTGTCGCTGCTGCAACTGTGCTTTTCGGAGCAGCTTGCGGAGTTGGCTCCCAGAGCGGTGCCGAGGGGAAGGTCGACGTTGTCGTCAGCGTCAATCAGTGGAAGTCGTTAGCCTCCGAGATCGGCGGGGATAAGGCAGAAGTGACGTCGATTCTGGCGAATCAGAATGTGGAAGCTCACGATTTTGAGCCCCAGCCGTCCGACATCGCCAAGCTGACAACCGCTAAGGTGGTTGTCGTCAACGGAGCGGATTACGACTCGTGGGCCACCAAGGCCATGCAGAACGCTTCTGGAGTGGCCGTGGTGAACGCGGCGAAGGCCGGTGGTATCTCGGCCGGGCAGAATCCGCACACGTGGTTCTCGGCATCTGTGCGCAAGGCCACTGCCAAGGCTTATCTCGCACAGTTGAAGAAGGCTGCACCCGACGATTCACACTATTTTGACGAACAGTATGCCGCGTGGCAGAAGAAGGAAGCCAGTCTCGACGAAGCCACCGCCGCGGTCAAGAAGGAAACCGGGGGAGTGGCCTACGGCGCCACGGAGTCAGTGGCGTACTATCTTGCCAAGGATCTCGGAATGAAGGATGCCACGCCGACGGGCTATGCGCAGGCCGTGGAAAATGAGAGTGAACCGGCCCCGGGAGACATCAAGACCTTCCAAGGGAAACTGGAAAACGGGGACATCAAGCTCCTCATCGTCAACGATCAGGAAAAGAATTCGACGGCGACGATGATTGAGAAGACCGCGAAAGCATCAAAGGTCCCCATTGTGCATCTGAGCGAGTCGATGCCGTCAAAGTACACAAGCCTGGTGACCTGGGTTGAAGCGTTGGTGGACGATTTCGAAAAAACATCTGCTCATTAGATGTCGAATCCGCACATGAGATTTTTCGAGTAAATCACGTGAGGGGCCTACATTCCAATGGAATGTAGGCCCCTCACGTTCGATGTATCTGATGTGCACTTCACAAATCTAATGTGCGGCCTTTTCAGAGCATTCCGGGCAGAGCCCAAAAATTTCGACCGTGTGATGGATGTCGGTGTAGCCGTGGCGGTTGGCGTGCGTGCGAATCCACTGCTCGAAGCCAGGAATCTCAATCTCGACGGTTTTGCCGCACTCGCGGCACACGATGTGGTGGTGATGCTCCTGCGCGTCGCAGGCGCGGTAGAGCGCTTCACCGTCGATGTGGAGGACGTCGACCTCTCCGCCGGCAGCCATCGCCTGCAAATTCCTGTACACGGTGGCAATGCCGACCTTGGACCCGTTTTCCGCAAGCATCTCGTGTATATGCTGGGCGGTGTCGAACTCGTCGTGGTCCTTCAGCAACTCGACGATCATGGCACGCTGGCGTGTCATTCTGTGAGGCCCGCGCTGTGTGTGACGCGCTGAAGTCGTCACGCTTTCTGTGTGCTCGCTCTGTTGAGCCACGGTTCCTCCCTTGATTATTTGATCCTGATCTCTCGATCATCGGCGCCGAAATTGGTGCGCTCGGCGCTTGCACTCCCTCACTTTAGACGGTGAGAGCCAAGTGCGCACAGCTGAAAATGGATCGCTCACTCGCCGCGCAGACGATGGTCGATAACTCCCAGGCCCTTGTACAGAAGGTCGGGGTCGTAGAAGTCGACGAGGTCGAGGGCGGGAGTGAAGACGCCTCCCAAGCCGCCAGTGGTGATGATGCGTGGGCGCTCGTCCAACTCGTGGAGAAACTGCCGCAGAGTGAAGTCGATGCCGCCGAGGAAACCGTAATAGAGTCCGGCCTGCATCGCCGAGAGTGTCGTGGTACCCAGTACTGTCCCCGGGTCTCTCAACTCGATTTGGGGCAGCTGCGCCGTGCGGTCAGTCAGTGCGTGCGTGCCGGCTTCGAAGCCCACGCCGATGGCCAAGGTGGAGAAGGTGCCGGTCTCGTCCACGTAGATGTATTTGGTGGCCGTTCCGCAATCCACCACGAGCGTTGGTCCCTCGTACAGTGCGTGCGCGCCCACGCAATCCACGAGGATGTCAGCCCCCACACTCAGGGGCTCGTTGACGGTGAGGTGAATTCCGTAGGATTCGGCGTAGCGCGGGTGAACAACGTGTGAGACCACGCCCGTCACTTGCTCGACGGCCGCGGTGACCCTGGCAGTGAGTGTGGGCACGACGGAGGAGACGACTGCGGAGTCAAAATCCGAGGGCGTGAGCTTTGCCTGCGAGATGAAGGTGCTGAGCATGACGGCGAATTCGTCGCTGGTTCGGTGGCTCGTCGTCATCAGGCGGAAGGAATGAGCGACGTCGCCGTTTTCCATGAATCCGATACCGATGTTCGTGTTTCCGATGTCGATTGCCAACAACATGATGACCCCTTTGTGGATGCGGACGGACGAACAGACCAGACATATTGATGATATCGACTGTCCAATATTTCGAGCACTTCGCCACTAGCACATTTCCCACAACATTCGCCGGATAATCTTGTAGACGTTTACAGCGACCGGTGTGACGCCGGTGATTATCATCGAGAAGGCATTTCACAGGCACGGGTGCACATACTCGTGCCGGCATTGAGCCGCAACGAGGAGGACTTGACAGATGTCACGCACCACCAACGATGGATCCGTCAACAGTGTCAACAGTAATGAAGCCGCGACGTCGGGCAGCACAGACGCCTCACTCGCGTCTCAGCAGAAGGCGCCGCACGCCCCTCAGATGGGATCAGCCCCCGGCGGCGGCAGAAAGATCGTGTGGATAGTGCTCGCCGTCGTGGTCGCCCTCGCCGTGATCTTCGGCATTGTGTGGGCCGTTCGCTCCCGCAATACCAGCACCGCAACGGGTGGCAGTAGGCAGGAGTCCATGACGATTGGGGTGAAGCTCGCCCCGACGAATTTGGATATCCGCAACCAGTCCGGCTCTGCGCTGGATCAGGTCCTCATCGACAACATCTATGAGCCTCTCGTCGGCCGGGGCACGGATAACAAGGTTTCCGCCGGCCTCGCCAAGAGCTGGGACGTCTCCGAGGACGCCAAAACCTACACGTTCCACCTCAATTCGGGTATCACCTTCTCCAACGGCGACGCACTCGACTCCGCCGATGTGGTGTGGTCGCTGCGCCAACTCCTCGAAAAGAAATACGCGAGCTCCGACCAGTTGCGCAACATCGCATCGATAGAGGCGAAGGGTGCCGACACCGTCGTCGTCACCCTCACCGCCCCCTACGCAGATCTCCTGTGGTCCCTGTCGGGGCGTCCGGGCCTCGTCTTCGATCATGACGCGAGCTACGATGCCAAGACTCAGGCGATCGGCTCTGGCCCCTACCTGCTGAAAACCTTCAAGGAGAATGACTCTATCATCTTGACGAGAAACACCAAGTACTGGGGAACCAAGAAGGCCACCATCAAGACCATCACCCTCAAGTACTTCGCCGACGACAACGCGGCGCTCAACGCCTTCAAGGCGGGAAGCGTCCAGGTGCTCGCCCCGGTCATGAACGCGAAGATGGCCGCTAGTCTCGAAAAGGACGACCGTTTCGTGGTCGGGCAGGGCGACGACACCGACAAGTACGTGCTCGGCATGAACAACAAGGGCAAGGTCCTCTCCAACAAGAAGATTCGTCAGGCCATTCGTTATGCGATCGACAGCAAGGAGATCATCGCCTCGCGTGGTGGAGTTGACGCCGAGCTCGGCGGCCCCATTCCCTCCCTCGACCCCGGTTACGAGGACCTCACCGGTCTCTACCCTCACGACGTCGCCAAGGCGCAGCAGCTCCTCAAGGAGGCGGGGTACTCCGATTCCAAGCCGCTCAAGCTCACCCTCGAATACGCCAACACCTACGGGACCGAGTTCGGCGAGCAGCTCAAGTCTCAGCTGGCAAAGGTTGGCATCGATCTCAACGTCAAGGTGGTGGAATTCTCGACGTGGCTTCAGGACGTATACACGAATCACGACTACGACCTCTCGCTCGTCGACCACAACGAGAGCCACGACTTCTACCAGTGGGCCGACCCGACGTACTACTACGGCTACGAATCCAAGGAGGTTCAGGACCTCTACGCCAAGTCCATCACCGCAACCGATGAGGCCGAGCAAGCGGAGTACCTCAGGCAGGCCGCTCACAAGGTTTCCGAAGATGCCGCGGCCGACTGGCTTCTCAACTATCGCGTCACGACCGCCTACGCGAAGGGCGTCACCGGTTTCCCCATGAACCTCAACCAGTCTCGCCTTCCGCTGGCCGGAGTTGATTACAAGAAGTGAAGTGAGACGCCGTCTCTGTACCCTGTGCTGCACCTCGAGTAGAGTTTGCGAATAGTGCGTGTGGTGCGCACGGGCAACGGAGACGGTGTCTGGCAATACGCGGGGTGAAGAATGGTCAAATTCGTGGTGCGGAGATTGGCGCTTTTCTGCGTCGCTCTCGTGCTGCTCTCCGTCGTCGTCTTCGCCTGTCTGCGAATCCTGCCTGGCAACGTTGCGGCGGTGATGGCCGGTACCAACTCCACGCCCGAACGCCTCGCCGCGCTCTCGGAGCAATTGGGGCTCAACAGATCCTACCCAGCACAGTACTTCCAGTGGTGCTCAGACTTGTTGCACGGCAATCTCGGCATCTCCATGCTCACCGGTCGCTCCACGATGTCCCAGGCTTTGGTGCGCGCCCAGGTGACGCTGCCCCTCATCGTTTTGGGACTCTTGCTGTCGCTGATCATCGGCGTCCCCCTGGGTGTTCTCGCCGCGAGCAAGCGCGAGGGCGGTCTTCATTCGGTCTTACGCTACGTTTCGCTCGCCGCGGGTGCCGTTCCCGCCCTGTGGGGTGGTTTGCTCCTCATCATGGTGTTCGGCAAGGGTGTCGGATTCGTGGGAATCCTGCCGGCGCAGGGCTTCCCGGATAACGGGTGGGCAAGTCCGGGCCAGGCATTGGCCTCGCTGGTACTTCCGGCGCTGTCGGTCGGCATCATCAGCGGAGCGCAGATGATGCGCTACACCCAGTCGGCGCTTGACGGCGTCGCGGAATCCGGTTTTGTGACGATGTCCATGGCGGCGGGTTCCACGAGGGCGCGTGCTCTGCGCACCACGGGGCTGCGCATCGTTCTGCCCGACCTGATCTCCGTTACGGGGCTGTCCTTCGCTCAGATGGTGACCGGCGTCCTGGTCATTGAAAATCTCTTCTCCCTGCCGGGACTGGCCTCCATGCTGGTCACCGATGTCGGCAATCGAGACCTCGTCAAGGTGCAATCGGAACTGATGTTGCTCGCTGCCTTCTTCCTCCTCATTGGCTTGGTGACAGATATTGCTCACCGCATTGCCGACCCCCGACTGCGCACAGCCTCGGCTGTCGTTGACGCCGGCTCAGGCGGATCCTCCGGTGAGGTAGGAGGTGCACGATGAGTATTCTCCGCTATATCTGGCACAGGGGCGAAGGACGATTCTCGCTGATCGTTCTGGGATGCTGGCTTATCGTTTGCGCTCTTAGTCTCGTGTGGACCCCACAACCGCTGGGACAATCCGACGGGTACAACACGTGGGCCTCGCCGTCGCTGGCGCATCCCATGGGGACCGATGGAACAGGTCGTGACATGCTGAGCTGGCTGATGGCGGGCTCAGGCACGGAACTCCAGATCGTCGTGGCCACCTGCGTTCTGGCGGCGCTCATCGGAGTTGTCTTCGTCTCGTTCTCGTTGGCGCGCTCCGGCCTGGTCTCCGAAATCGCCACCGTCATCACGGATACGCTGCTCTCGATTCCCATTGTTCTCATCGCTCTCATTCTCGCAGTTCCTCTGGGGGCTTCGATTCTCGTGGTGATCCTGTCGTGCGCCATTTCGTACGGGCTTAACTTGGCGCGCATCGCCAAGCCCCAGGCCTCGCTGGCGGCGACCTCGCGCTACGTGGAGGCGGCCCGAGCCGCCGGCAGCTCGCGGTGGAAGGCTCTGCGCACTCACGTGCTTCCTAATTTGATCCCCGTTTTTTCCGTGCAGCTCTCGATCTGCGCGGGCACGGCGATCCTGGCCGAGGCGGGTCTGACGTATCTGGGTATCGGCGTTCCCGCAGGCACGGCGTCGTGGGGCAGCTCTCTGTCGAGCTCGGCGTCATTCATCAGCATCTTCCCGCTGACGGTGGTGTGGCCGGGTGCGCTCATCACCGTTGTGGTCGTCGCGCTCAATCTGTTTGGAGATTGCCTGCGCAAAGCCGTTGACCCCGTGGTCAACGCCCAGCTGCGGGCATCGGAGGTGCGCCGATGAGTCTCGAAGTGAGCAAGTTGCACGTGAGCGTGGGCGAGACCCCGATTCTCGAGGACGTGTCGCTCACGGTGGGTGACGCCGAGCGCGTCGGACTCGTGGGGACGTCGGGCTCTGGCAAGTCGATGCTGGCAATGAGTGTGATGGGACTGACTCCTTCTACGGTTCGCGTCGAAGGCTCGGCCCTCCTCGACGGGCAACAACTGGTCGGTGCTAGCCCGCAGACCTTTGCTGATATCCGGGGCCGTTCCGTCGGCTTCGTGTTCCAGGACCCGAGTGCGAGCCTCAGTCCCGTCATCCCGGTGGGGCGCCAGATCGAACGATCCCTGAAGCGCCACTATTCGTTGAACAGCAAGAACCGTCGCGCTCGCGTCGCTACGATGTTGGAGAAGGTTGGACTTTCCGCGGATCTTGCGGCCTCATATCCACACGAGCTGTCTGGTGGGCAGCAGCAGCGGGTTGCGATCGCTGCCGCCCTCATCACCTCGCCCAAGCTCATCATCGCCGACGAATCCACCACTGCGCTCGACGCCATGACCCAGGTCCAGATCACTCGGTTGCTCGTGTCGCTGGTCGACGACGCCGGTGCCTCACTGCTGTTCATCACCCATGATTTTTCGGTGCTCGCTAGGGTGGCGCAAAGGAGCTATGTGTTGGGGGAGGGGCGCGTTCAAGAGGAAGGGCCGACTCAGGATCTCCTCGAGGCCCCACAGACGGAGGCGGGCAAGAGGCTCGTCCTCGCGGCGCGAAAGCTCACTTTCTCCAGTTCGCAGAGCGATAGTGAGAGGAGGCAGTGATGACGACGAGTTCTTCTGAGGCGACTTCCGCCGCGATTCCTGCAGTCCTCGAGATGAGGGGCGTCACCAAGGTCTACCGACGTCGCTCCCAGCGACTCTTTGACCGCGCCGAGGAAATCGCCGCTCTGAGCGACGTATCAGCCGCGGTGCGCCCCGACGAGACACTCGCGGTGATCGGAGACTCCGGCTCGGGCAAGACCACGCTGACCCGCATTCTCCTGGGACTCATTCCACCCAGCGACGGCGAAGTATTCTTCCGAGGGGGACCGCTGTCGTCGCGTTCGGTACGGCAATCCCTGCGAGCAGATTCGGGTGTGATCTTCCAGAATCCGGCCTCGTCGTTTGACCCACGTTGGTCCATCGGCACCTCAATCGGAGAACCGCTGAGGCTGCAACATCCCGAAATGGACCATCGCTCGCGCCTGGAGGAAGTGCGGAACAGTTTGAAGGCCGTGGATCTCGACCCAGATACGTACATCGGCAGATACCCCTCAGATCTGTCAGGTGGCCAGATGCAGAGAGCCGCCTTTGCTCGGGCCGTGGTGAACCATCCGGCGGTGCTCCTCGCCGACGAGCCGATGAGCGCCATCGATATGCCCACCCGCCTCATGGTGCTCGACATGCTCGAACACCTGCACGAGACCGCCGCCAGCTCAGGGCGTCAGATGGCGACCATTATCGTGTCTCACGACCTGGGCGTGGTGCAGCACATTGCGGATCGCGTTTTGGTGGTGCACGAGGGGCGCTTGGTGGAGTCTGGAAGCACCGAACAGGTGTTGAATCATCCAAGCTGTGAGTACACGGAGCACCTCATCGCCGCTGCGTCGCTGTGAACGTCGGTGAGACAGAAGGAACACGCCGATACTTTCGCGTGCTATGCTCGCTGGCATGCACGCATTCTCATGTTGTTGTCGTTGATCACGTCGCACAGCCGCGCCGTGAATCACGTGATGCACAGATGAACGTGTTGAAGAATACCCTTTCGTAAGTCTTTTGTTTTTAGATTTACTTTCAAATTTCGTTCTCGCCAGATTTGTGGCCTTGCGTCGTATCGTGTTTCTCCCGTTGTGCGTTCCCTGATCGAATTCAACGACATCATTCGAAAAATTTGAAAGCAGCGAATATGAGAATTGCGCACGATATCACAGCAACAATTGGACGGACTCCGCTCGTCCGCCTCAACCACGTCACCGCCGAGAGGGGAATTGCGGCGAGTGTGGCCGTAAAAGTCGAATATTTCAATCCCGGCGGCTCCTCAAAAGACAGGATTGCGGCCCGCATCATTGACGCCGCAGAGCGGTCAGGGCAATTGGGACCCGGCGGCACCATCGTGGAGCCGACGAGCGGAAACACAGGTGTGGGCCTTGCGCTCGTGGCCCAGCAGAGGGGGTATCGCACCGTTTTCGTGGTTCCCGACAAGGTGTCCGAATCCAAGCGAGCCGTCCTGCGGGCGTACGGTGCGCAGGTCGTCGTGACGCCGACCGACGTTGAACCCACCGATGCGCGGTCCTATTACTCGGTGTCCGATCGCCTTGCAGCCTCGATTCCTGGGGCTTTCAAACCGAATCAGTACTCGAATATGAACGGCCCGGAGAGTCACTACCACACCACTGGCCCGGAGATTTGGGACGACACCGACAACCGCATTACCCATTTCGTTGCGGGCGTGGGAACCGGCGGCACCATTTCGGGCACAGGGCGATTCCTCAAAGAGGCATCGGCTGGTGCTGTCACCGTGATCGGTGCAGATCCCGAAGGCTCCATTTATTCGGGTGGAGTTGACGCGGTGCATCCGTATCTGGTGGAGGGCGTGGGCGAGGACTTTTACCCCGAGGCCTACGACCGCAGCGTGGTGGACGAGGTGATCCAGGTGAGTGACGTCGAATCCTTTGCGATGACTCGTGAACTCGCCGCAACGGAAGGCCTCCTCGTGGGTGGTTCAAGCGGCATGGCAGTGGCTGCGGCATTGAAAGCGGCTCGCGACTTGTCGGCATCAGCCCTGATGGTGGTTCTGCTGCCCGACGGTGGGCGTGGATATCTCTCCAAGATTTTCAACGACGAGTGGATGGAGGGGCACGGGTTCGAGATTGGTCACCACGACCTTGACCTGAGTCCTTATCTCGGTGAGCCTCAGCAAGATTCAGAAATGAGCGTGGCATGAGCGCGGCCGAAAATTCTACTTTTACTCCATCTGCTTCCGCCTCTCTCGTGGCGGGCGGCGGGCGATGTCGGGGATACACGGCAAGTACACAGCAATAAACCGTTGGGGACCAACACTAATAAAAAGGAAATATCATGACTAACACCTCACACACCTCTCGTAACCGTTCCATCGCAACAGCCGCAATCCACGCGGGCCAGGAGCCCGATCCCACGACCGGCGCCGTCGTCGTACCGCTCTACCAGACTTCCACTTTCAAGCAGGATGGTGTCGGAGGTCGCCGCAACGGCTATGAGTACAGCAGGTCCGGCAATCCCACGCGCAACGCCTTCGACGCTCAGCTCGCGGCCGTGGAAGGGGCCAAATATGCGGCGTCACTCTCCTCGGGGCTCGCTGCCATCGACGTGCTGCTGCGCTCCACGCTGACGCCGGGCTCCTCTGTGCTGCTCGGCAACGACGTGTACGGAGGCACGTATCGCCTCATGCATCAGGTATTTGCACTTTGGGGAGTGACGGTGGATGTCATCGACATCACCGATCAGGCGGCCGTGAGTGAAGCGCTCGCAGGGAAGGCATACGACTACATCTGGGTTGAGACGCCGAGCAATCCGCTGTTGCGCGTGACCGACATTGCGTTTACGGCCGCCGCCGCACATGCACATGGCACGAAGGTCGTCGTCGACAACACCTTCGCCTCCCCGGCCCTGCAACATCCACTTGACGATGGCGCAGACGTGGTGGTCTACTCCACCACCAAATACATCGGTGGACACTCGGACCTCGTGGGCGGCGCCATCGTCACCAACGATGCCGACATCTACGAGAAGGTAACCTTCTTGCAGAATGCCGCCGGGGCCGTTCCTGGACCCTTCGATTCGTGGCTGGCCATCCGCGGGCTGAAGACGCTCGACGTGCGTGTGCAACGCCACAGTGCGAATGCGCTTGCCATTGCTCAATATCTGGAGGCGAATCCTGCCATTGATCGCGTGTATTACCCAGGGCTGGAGTCCGACGAAGGACACGAGATTGCCGCTCGCCAGATGCACGGTGGATTTGGCGGAGTCGTCTCCGCGACTCTAAAAACCGGAGAGCAATCGGCCAAGGACTTCGTCGGCGCCACCAAGATCTTCGCGCTCGCAGAGTCCCTGGGCGGTGTTGAGTCGCTCATTGAGCATCCGGCTGCCATGACGCATTCCTCCGTGGCCGGTACTGCGCTGGCAGTGCCCAGCAATCTGGTGCGTCTGTCGGTTGGCATCGAGAATGTGGAGGATCTCATCGCGGATCTCGACCAGGCCTTCGCGGCAGTGGCGAAATAGGGGTGAGAGTCGGCCGGATAAGGCGGTCGAAAGTGTATAAGTGCTCTCGAAAGTGAAGTAACGCCATCGAAAGTGAAATAGGGCTGTCGAAAGGCGCGTGCTCCTTGTAGACCAGTGAATTTCTGTTGGGAATGCACGGATATTTCTTGCATTCCCAACAGAAATGAGAGGTTGTTTAACGGGTCCGTGTCTTTCGACAGCCCTATTTCACTTTCGACACGGCGAATCAACTTTCGACAGGCGCTGAAGACAATTTCAGACCCGGTTGGACCCACGTGGCCTCATATAAACCATATGAAACATATGAGGCCACATAAAACGGCTCTCATAATGAAGTGGCCGGGAACGGTATACCCGTTCCCGGCCACTTCATTATGAGATTGCGGAAACTCTCAAGGGCTTCCGATACTGTCACTCCTTGGTGACGTGACCTCCGAACTGGGCACGCATGGCGGTCACTGCGCGCAAGGTGTCAGCGCCATTGCCACGAGAGACTTGGCGTGCATACAACGAAGCCACAGTGGCAGGTGTCGGCACACCGAGTTGGAGTGCGGCCTCGATCATCCACTTGGCTTCGCCAGACTCGTCGGCGACGGGCGGGTAACTTGCGAGTTCAGGATCCTTCTTCAACGAGTCGGAGAGAAGGTCCAGCAGCCAGGACTTGATGACAGACCCCTCGCGCCAGGAGTCGATGACCTCTGCGGGGGAGTCGATGAGATCCGAGGCGTGCAAGGTGTCGAAGCCTTCGCCGAAGGCCTGCATCATGCCGTATTCGATGCCGTTGTGCACCATCTTGGCGAAGTGGCCTGCTCCGACGCCGCCCGCGAGGACGAGACCTGCGTCGCCTTCGGGCTTCAAGGTCTCAAGTAGAGGACGAACCGCCTCGAAATCGGCCTTGTCACCTCCGGCCATGAGTGCGTAGCCGTTCTTCAAGCCCCACACGCCGCCAGATACACCGACATCGACGAAGTGCACGCCGTGCTTGGCAAGGACTGCGGCGGAAGTGGCATCGTCCGTGTATTTGCTGTTGCCGCCGTCAATCACGATGTCGCCCTCGGAAAGAAGCTCGGCGAGGGATTCCACAGTTCCGGCCGTGGGAGCGCCAGCGGGAACCATGACCCAGATGACGCGCGGGGACTCGCCGTCGAGTGCTGCAACGAGCGCTTCGAGGCTATCGACGTCGCGCCCGGATTCGGGGGAGCGATCGTAGCCTATTACGGTGTGTCCGCCGTCGCGCAGACGAGTCGCCATGTTGCCGCCCATGCGACCCAGACCGATCATTCCTATCTTCATGATTTATCCTTCCCGAGTGCCGGCGAGAGGCCGGCCTGTGGTGATCTTGTTTCTAAAATTACAACACTAGCGAAAGGAGGAACACGAAGACGAAGCCCACTACCGAGAGCACGGTCTCCATGAGCGACCACGTCATGAAGGTCTGCTTGACGCTCATGCCGAAGTATTCCTTCACTAGCCAGAAGCCGGCGTCATTGACGTGTGAGAGGAAGATGGATCCCGCTCCAATCGCCAGAACCATGAGGGCGAGGTGCATCGGGCTCATTCCAGCAGCTAGCGGAGCGACCAGTCCGGAGGCGGTCACTGTGGCGACAGTTGCAGAACCCGTTGCCAGACGGATGAGCACGGCCACCAGCCATGCGGCGAAGAGCGGGCTCATGTTAGAGCCCGAGATGCCCGAGGCGATGACCTTGTCGATGCCCGAATCGACGAGCGTCTGCTTGAAGCCGCCGCCCGCGGCCACGATGAGGAGGATTCCGCCGACGGATTCGATGGCCTTGCCAAAGACCGAGTTGATCTCAGAGCCCTTGTGCCCCTGTGCCACTCCGAGCGAGAAGATTCCCACAATCAGCGTGACGAGCAGCGCGATCAGCGGCGTTCCTAGGAAGGAAATGAACTGGCCAACGCCGGCTTTGTTCAAGCCCATGAGCTCTACGACGGTTGCGAGCAGCATCAGCACAACCGGCAGAAGAATGACGGAGATTGCGTTACCGAAGGAGGGCTTCTTGGTCAGCTTGTCTGCACCGCGGTCGGCGTCGAGAATGGAGATGCTGTCGGCGGTGATCGGAACCCACTTGGCCATGTAGTGGCCCAGGAACGGACCGGCAACGACGACGGAGGGGATGGCGACGAGGAGGCCGAGACCGAGGACGAGACCGACATTCGCGCCACCGATATTGCTGATGGCGGCGAGCGGGCCGGGGTGCGGCGGCACAAAGGCGTGCAGCGCCGAGAGGCCAGCGAGGGCGGGGATTCCGAGAAGCACGACAGGCTGCTTGGAGCGCTTCGCGATCATCATGACCACGGGGATGAGGATGACGACGCCGATTTCAAAGAACATCGGAATGCCGATGATGAAGGCGACGGCAGCCATTGCCCACGGCAAAACCTTGGTGCTCGTCTTGGAGGTGATGGTGTCGACGATGACGTCGGCGCCTCCGGTCTTCATGAGAAGCGTGCCGATGACGCCACCGAGGACAATGAGGATGCCGACCGAGCTGGCGGTGTTGGTGCCGATGGTGGCGCCCACGCCCTTGGCGAAGCTGTCGAGCATCTGGGTATAGGGGACGCCGGCGATGACGGCGGTTGTGGCAGAGCCCAAGAGCAGTGCGAGGAATGGATGCGCCTTGAGCCAGACGATCAGCAGAACAATGACTGCGA
>JALCOX010000057.1 GCA_022649925.1 Bifidobacteriaceae bacterium
GAAGGTGTGCTGGCACACCTCGACGAGCCCACAGATGGCCGCATGTTCTCGTGGATTATCAGCGATGTCGCCACCGACGGCGGCTTTTGGGACATGTTCGCCAACCTCGTGCGCAAATACGGCGTGGTGCCGAAGAGCGCGTGCCCGGAGTCCAAGAACTCCAGTGATTCCGGCGCTTTCACTCAGTATTTGCAAACGTTGCTGCGCAAGGACGCCTTCGAACTGCGCGAGGCCAGCACCGCGGGTGCGTCGGCCCAAGCGTTGCGAGAGTTGAAGAATACTCAGCTTGCGGCGGTGTATCGCGTGCTCGCCATCAGCCTGGGAGAGCCGCCGCACTCCTTCGACTTCGTGATGCACGACAAGGATGGCAAGCTCTTGGAGGATCACGACATCACGCCGACGCAGTTCTATGACAAATACATCGGCCAGGGCGCGGGCGTCGATCTTGACGATTTTGCATCGCTGATCGATTCGCCCACCGTTTCTGCGCCCTATGGCAAGAGGTATCGCCTCGCGCGCTCCGGCAATATGGCGGACCGCGACGATTCCATCTTTGCCAATGTCGGCATGGAGGCGGTCAAGCGGGCCGTCATCGCCCAGCTCAAGGACGGTCATCCCGTGTGGTTTGCCTGTGATTGCAGCAAATATGCCCTGCGTGAAGAGGGTATCTTCGACCGCGGCACCGTTCGTGTCGAAGATCTTTTCGACACGAACTTGGACTTTGAAAAGGGCCGCGCGCTTGAATATCGCGACGCCGAGGGAAATCACGCCATGACGCTCATGGGCGTAAATCTCGATGCCGAAGGGCGCCCGGACCGTTGGAAAATCGAGAATAGCTGGGGTAAGGACGTCGGCACGGATGGTTACTTCGTGGCGTCGGATGAGTGGTTTGACGAGTTTGTTCTCGAAGCCGTCGTGCAGAAGAAGTACCTGGACGAGGAGGCGCTCGCAGTTCTCGCAACCGAGCCCGTCGACCTGGATCCGTGGACGAATCTGTGTCTTAAGAGCGACTGAGCGCGGCTGCGAGACGGCTTAGTACTTCATGCCCATCGCTTCGCGCACCTCGTCGAGCGTCTGCTCGGCGATCTCGTTCGCGCGGCGATTACCGTCGTGCAGAATGTCGCGCACGGAATCCATGTCCTTGGCGAGCTCGGCGCGGCGCTCGCGGTGCGGGGCCAAGAATTCGTTGACGGTTTCCGTCACGTACTTCTTGAGTGCGCCGGCGCCGGCGTCACCGATTTCGTCGGCAATTTCCTCGGGTGCACGCCCCGTACACAGTGCGGCGGTGGTCACCAGCGCGGAAACTTGCGGGCGGTTGACCGGGTCGAACGTGATGCGACGCTCAGAATCAGTGGGCGACTTCTTGATGAGCTTTGCGGTCTCTTCCGCCGTGGCGCCCAGCATGATGGAGTTGCCGTAAGACTTGCTCATCTTGCGGCCGTCGAGGCCCGGAATTTCGGGGGCGTCGGACAGAATTGCTGCGGGCTCGGGGAACACGGGGTGCTTCGGCGCGTAGCGTTCGTTGAAGCGGCGTGCGATGGTGCGCGTAATCTCGACGTGCGGCAGATTATCCTTACCGATCGGGACCACGTTGGCCTTGCAGAATAGGATGTCGCAGGCCTGATGAACAGGGTAAGTGAGCAACAGGCCGGTCAGAGCGTGGCCGGACGCCTCCATCTCGGACTTCACGGTGGGGTTGCGATGCAGCTCGGCTTCGGTAACCAGCGAGAGGAACGGCAGCAGCAGCTGATTTTCAGCGGGCACGGCAGAGTGCGTGAAGATCATAGTCTTGCTGGGGTCGATTCCGGCCGCCATGTAGTCGAGCACCATGTTGAGGACGTTGTCTTTGATGTGCTCGGTGGTGTCCCGGTCGGTGATGACCTGATAGTCCGCGATGATGATGTTTGTGTTGACGCCGCGGTTCTGCATTTCCACACGCCCCTTGATGGAGCCGAAATAGTGGCCCAGATGTAGGCGACCGGTGGGGCGGTCTCCCGTCAGCATGCGGAACTTTCCGGGGTTGGCCTCCAGTTCGCTCAGCGTTGCGTCCGAGCGTTTCTTCGCTGCCAGGAAGCTGGCGCTCAGCTCGTTTCCGGCCGCAGTGTATTGTGCATCTTGCGAAGTCATGAAGGGGTCCTTACGTGGTCTCAAAGTATCGCTTTTATCGTAAAAGGCTTAGAAGACAACACAGAGTGGTAATCTCTTCAGTGGTGAACTAGCAAATACGAAGTGTTGCCACAGAGCAACCAAGGACTGACGAAGGGGGTCGAATGGGCCGCGGACGTCAGAAGGCTAAGCAGACAAAAATCGCTCGTAAGCTCAAATACCTCACTACTGACACTGACTACGATGAGCTTGAAAAAGAGCTGTCGAGTCGCGAGAGGTCAGCTGCATCGCAAAAAGATGCTTTTGCTGAGGTCGATAAAAAGATTCAGCACGAGCAGGAGCTGGACGAGTATGCCCAGTGGGCCGCTGAGGCTGCGGCAAAGGCGGAGCAGAAGGAACAGGTTCAGAAGCCCGTTCGTAAGCCGATTCCGATTCCCATGCCCTCCGCTCTGAAGGCCAAGCCGAAACCGCACAACCCATTGGCTGCAGTTGCATCAGCAACTGTTGGCGCGAAGAGTGTCGAGAAAACTGAGACTGCCGAGAAGGCCGCAACTCCGGTCAAGAAGGCATCAGCCAAGAAAGCAACGGTAAAGAAGGCCACTGCTAAAAAGTCAACGACTGCAACAAGGTCCAAGACCTCATCCGCCAAGACTTCCGCGAAGAAGACGACTGCGAAGGCCACCGCTAAAAAGTCAACGACTGCGAAGGCCACCAAGGCTACCAAGGCCACAGCAACAAAGAAGCCGGCCGCAAAGAAGACCACGGCTACCAAGAAGTCTGCTGCGAAGTCCGAATAGCAGTAACCCCAATAACTGAACATTCGGTATATAAGTTGTGAGCAAGGGCGCAGGAAGATAATTTACATCCTTCCTGCGCCCTTGCTGCAAAATGATGCATGTACTTATATGTACGCAGGAACTATCCGTCTCGACGCCGCTCGTTACACATCTTGGAGTTGTTCGGCATAGATTTTTTCGAGCGCGTCACGGAGCACCTGAGAATAATTCACGTCATTTTCTTCTGCGAAGGTAGCGAGCCAGGCCGGAATGGTGAGATTCTTCCGAATTGCCTTGTTACCATACTTTTCCGCATAGGTATCCATATTGAAAGCAACCATCGTGGCGATTCCGCCTTCATCGAGATTTATCTGAGAAAGAGGCGTGGGGTGTGGCGGGCGTTTGCCGTCTTCAAGCTCGTCGAGAATCCATCCGCCAGCAGCATCTTGCGCCATGAGTATTGCCTCTGCAAGGCTGTCGCCCTCAGTCATAAGACCAGGCATGTCGGGTGCCTCTACGGTGAATCCCGTGCCGCGTTCCATCGGATAGAGAATAATGGGATAAGCGAGATCCATGGTGTCCTCCCGTCAGCGAGCGGTGACTTCCTCTCTGCGATTTCAACCGCCAGCCATCCGCTTCTATGAGTTTTTCGAGCTCACGAAACTTCATAACAAAATAATACGCATGATGCGTATAGATATAAAATTATATTCTGCAGGGAGAATCCGCTACACCTCTCTCCGCCTCACGCCTCAATCGGCAACAGCTTTGATAGATCATCGCGCTCGCCGACCGCGCTGATATGCCCGGCGTCCTTCTCCTGTGCCCAGGTGGTGACGCCGCACGCCAGTCGCATCCACACCCACGGCTCGAGCTCGATCACATCGGGCGGCGTGAGATTATGTGGATCCGACGCCGGGCCCTCCAAAATCTTGACCGCCGCGAAGGGTGCCACGCGTACCTCTACGCCCGGGCCGGGTGCCACGCGCTCCAGAACGTACAGCGTGTAGCGCACGGCCATCGCCATGACGCGCCGAGGGACAGTGCTCGCGGGGAGTTCCAGCGACGTCAGGTAGGCGGGCGTGGGGGCCGCCCCCGTCGCGCTCACCGCTGATGCCAGCGCCTCTCTGCACGCGAGAAAGTCTTGCCGGGCATCTTCGATATCGGATGATTTAAGAACAGGCATAAAACTCATGGTAGTCATAGCCCTCGTGGCGTACTCTCGTTCAGGGGTATCCGGGAGGTCCTGACTCAATGGCAAAACTGTATTTCCGTTTCGGCACGATGAATTCTGGCAAGTCGCTCGACCTGCTGAAGGTTCAGCACAACTATCTTGAGCTGCATAAGCGTGCCGTGGTGCTGTCGCCGGCGCTTGACACGCGCAGTGGAGGCATGATCAAGGCGCGGGTCAAGGGCATGCAAGCCCCGGCCTTGCGGGTTGGCAAGCAGGATGATCTCCTGGGAATCGTCGTGGCGGAAGCCAAACGGCAGGAGCGTGAAGCGGCGGCGAGCGGGTCCGCGGAGACTGCCGAGGCTTCCGGCGAGATCGCTACCGACGAGATCATCGACACGGATACGGCGATCGATACCCTCGCGGACTCGGCCGCGCTCGCCACCATCGATGTCGTTCTCGTCGACGAGGCACAGTTCCTCACCCGTAAGCAGGTGGAACAGTTGGCAATGCTCGTGGACGAGCACAACATCGTCGTCATTGCGTACGGCCTCAAGACCACTTTCAAGGGAACCCTCTTTGAGGGCTCCGAGGCGTTGCTGATTCTCGCGGACAAGATCGAGGAGATCAAGACGCTGTGTGCCTTCTGCGAGCACAAGGCCACCATGCACGTGTTGCGTCAGGGCGATACGTACAAGGAGGAGGGCGACGACGTGTTCATTGGCGACACAGAGTTCCTCTCGGTGTGCCGCCGGCATCGTTTCGAGTTACTGGGGCATTATTAAAGCATTGTGAGACCGCTCGCTGCCGTGCAATCGTTGTCACTCCAGGGATGCTTGTAATAGCAAGGGATGAATCGACGCGCCGTTCACTCTTTGCTTGCTCGTTTGCAGAGTCTCGGTCATAATGGAAAGACGCGCGGAACAGTTGATTCGCACGTAGTTGAGCGTAGAGGAGTGGCTACACGCGTATTCGCAAAGGTGGCGGATCGCGGGCGGCGCTCTGAGGCGGGGACTCCAGCAGCTCATGATGCACGGTCGGTAGTTCGACCGATGGCTGGGTTTCTGTCGGATGCGCAGGAAACGTATCCGCTCGACATGGCATCACAGAAAGAGCAAGATTGTGAGCGAGCACAACAACACTCAACAGTTCAAAGACGAAATTATCGCGGCGCTGCGGTATTCGCGCGGCGTCACCCCCGAAGAAGCAGACGTTAACGACGTGTACGTGGCGGCTTCCACGGCGGTGCGAAATCGTTTGGTCGACACGTGGGTCAAAACCCGCACGGACACGCTTCAGGGTTCCACCAAGGCCGTCGGCTACCTGAGCGCGGAGTTCCTGCTGGGAACCCAGCTGCCCAATGCGGTTCTGAACGCGGGCCTGACGGAGGAGTTTGATCAAGCCGTCACGGAGTTGGGATTCGACCCGCGCGCGATTGAGGACGCCGAATATGAGCCCGGTTTGGGCAACGGCGGTCTCGGACGTCTCGCGGCGTGCTTCATCGATTCTCTGGCCACTTTGGCAGTTCCTGCGATCGGCTACGGAATTCGCTACGAGTACGGCATCTTCCGCCAGGAATTCGGCGAGGACGGCGCCCAGATCGAGCGGCCCGACTACTGGCTGCGCGATGGAAACCCCTGGGAGCAGGCGGATTACCGCCGCGAGCAGACGGTGCACTTCGGCGGCTCTGTCGTCAGCCACGGCGGCAAAAAGGTCTGGAAACCGGCGTGGGGCGTGCGCGCAGTACCTTACGACTACATGGTTCCCGGATTCCGCTCGGGCCGCGTCAACACACTGCGACTGTGGTCAGCAAAGGCGCTCGACGAGTTCGATCTTCAGACTTTCAACAAGTCTGAATACGACGAAGCCGTCAAGGCCCAGACTGCTGCCGAGAACATCTCCAAGGTTCTTTATCCCGAGGATTCGACGCTGGTGGGCAAGCAGCTGCGCCTTGAGCAGCAGTACTTTTTCACGGCTGCCTCGCTCGCTGATACCATATCGCTGTTCTACCCCGGGCAGGAGCACCCGGACCTCACCACGCTGCCCGAGAAGATCACCTTCCAGCTCAACGACACGCACCCCGTCATTGCCATCCCCGAACTCATGCGCCTCATGATGGACGTCTACGGCTACGACTGGGACACCGCATGGGCGACCGTGCAGAAGGTCTTCAACTACACGTGCCACACGCTGCTGCCTGAAGCGCTCGAGGTCTGGCCGGCGTCGCTGCTGGGCAGCCTCCTTCCGCGCCACCTCGAGATCATCGAGCGCATCAGTGACGGTGCCGTCGCCGAGCAAGAGGCACGAGGGGCCGATGCCGCAACGGTTGATCGCATGCGTATCCTCACCGCGGACGGGCCGGAAGCGGGCGCTCATCAGCAGGTGCGCATGGCGTATCTGGCCACGGTGGGTGGCTCCCACGTGAACGGCGTGGCCGAGCTGCACTCCGAGCTGCTCAAGGCCAGTGTTCTCAAGGACTTTGCGGACGTCTATCCGGAGCGGTTCACCAACGTGACGAACGGTGTGACCCCGCGCAGGTTCGTGCGCCTCGCCAATCCGCGTCTCTCCGATCTCATCACCGAGGGCTTGGGAACCGATGCGTGGCTGAAGGATCTCAGCAAGCTGGAGGGGCTCGAGAACCTCGCCTCCGACGGTGCGTTCGTGGACCGTTACGCCGCTGTCAAGCGGGCCAACAAGGCGGATTTTGCCACGTGGTATCGAGGGGTGTACGGAGTGAACGTCGACCCCAACTCCATGTTCAACACCATGATCAAGCGCCTCCACGAGTACAAGCGTCAGTCCATGAAGATCCTGCAGGTCATCGCACTGTATGCCGATATCAAGTCGGGCAAGATCGATGTGAACGCCGCCGACTTCGTGCCGCGCACGGTCATCTTCGGCGCCAAGTCTGCACCCGGCTATGCGCTGGCCAAGGAGACCATCAAGCTCATCAACAACGTGGCGCGTGTGATCGACGCAGACCCGGCGGTACAGGGCAAGCTGCGCGTGATTTTCCCGTACAACTACAACGTCACGGTGGCGCAGCACATCATTCCGGCCACCGATCTCGACGAGCAGATTTCGCTCGCCGGCAAGGAAGCGTCGGGTACGTCCAATATGAAGTTCGCCCTCAACGGCGCGCTGACGGTGGGCACGCTCGACGGTGCCAACGTGGAGATTCGCAACCGCGTGGGCGCCGAGAACTTCTTCCTCTTCGGCATGGACGTGGACGGAGTTTCGGCGCTTGAGACCGCCGGCTACAATCCGCGTAGGTATTACGAGGAGGACAAGCAGCTCAAGGCGGCCATCGACATGATTGCGTCAGGCGTGTTCTCAGAAGGTGACAAGAGTGTGTTCGCTGGGTTTGTGAGCGATCTTCTGGACAACGATCGCTTCATGGCGCTCGCCGACTTCCGCGCGTACATGGACATTCAGAGCTCCATAGAGACGCAGTATCGCGACGAGCACGAGTGGGCTAGGAAGGCGCTGCTCAACACGGCGCGCTCGGGCTACTTCAGCTCAGACCGCTCCATCCGCGACTATCTTGACCGCGTGTGGATGACGGAAGGGTTGCCGGCAGCTTAGTTGGCGGAGTACCAAGTGATGGTTTTTACACACCTGCGCTGCAGGTGGAGGCTCGGGCGTGTAAAAACCATCAGCTTCGTGTCATTCCTGAAGTTTGGCGAGACCCAAGCTCCACGCGCCGTACGTTCCTCGCTCCCCGACTCGCTTGCAAAACAAAAGGACGACTCCACGTTTGTGGAATCGTCCTCTAGTTACTGACATATCGCCGTAACGCTGTGCTTGACGCGGCTACATGTGGATCACGGCGTGTGAACCGTCAATGAATGACGATCCGCAGCGCCGATAATTCACTTTTCGTCGTCGGAAGTTTTCTTCTCTGCTGCGTTGCCGTCGGAGGCATCGTCATCGACGTCCTCTTCGTCATCGTCGTCCGCATCCGAATCATCGAATCCGAGATCTACCGGTGACGAGCTGTTCTCCCAAGGCTCTTCCCATGGGTCATACTCGGGGTTCTGCTGCTTGTACACGTAGAATCCGACTGCGCCCGCGAGCAATGCGCCGAACAGCAGGGCGAAAAACTTCCAACCGTTTCCGGATTTGTTTTCCATACTGGCTCCTTACCCTTGTGCGACTTGCGCATATGCAGGTCGTCTTTATACCAATACTATTGCCTCATCTTGGTGTTTGCATGCAGCTTCCTTAAAAAGATGAAATAGAGTGGTGTTTATGGCTCAACACTTCTTTGGCAACGGGGGTTCCTCGCTGTCCAGTTCGCTCAGTTCACTTTTTTCGCGTCGCCGAATCGCCTACGAATGGCGCAATGGCGGGCCAGTGATCACGACCGCCATCCTGTTGGTGTGCGTGGCCGTCTGGCTGGTGGAGATTGTGACGAGGTTTCTTGCGCCGACCGTCTTTTCGGCGATTGTGAGCAACGGCTCGTTCGCGCCACTGTACTTTTCGACCCGACCGTGGACGGCCGTGACATCGATGTTCCTGCACTCGACGTCTATTTTCCATATTTTGTTCAACATGCTGACCCTGTGGATGGTCGGGCCCGTTCTCGAGAAGATGTTGGGGCATTGGCAGTATTTCACGCTGTATATGCTTTCGGGAATTGGCGGCAGCTTGGGGCTCATGCTGTGGTCAACGTTGATGCCCCGCTCGTGGAACACGCTCGCCATTTCGGCGTACGGTGCGTCTGGTGCCATTTTCGGTCTGTTTGCGGCGCTGCTGGCGGTATATCGGCGCACGGGTGTGGATATTCGATCGATGGTCGTGCTCCTCGTCATCAACTTCGCGATGCCGTTCTTCTATCAGAACATCGCATGGCAGGCGCACGTGGGCGGATTCGTGATTGGTGGTCTCATGACGCTGCTGCTCATGTGGCGTGCCCCGGGAATTCGAAAGATGGGGCTGAATGCTCGGACGTGGTTGTTCGGTCTGATTCTTTTAGTCATCATCGTTGCTGCGATGGTGTGGTGTGCGGCGGCGTTGGGCGCATCGATAGCGCTGGTGGGATGAGTATCCACAGTTTTTTCCACATCTATCCACACTTGTGCACAATGCGCACCTGAAACGTGTGTGTATAAGTGTGCAAGAGTTATCCACAATTGTGGAAAAGTCTGTTCATGAGTGAAGAATTCGTCCCGTGTCATTTACTTTGGCGCGGGACTTTCTGTTGCAATTACAGCGGTTCTGGAGTTATTCACCTACCGTGTAACTACAAGTGTGTAATTTATCCACCGTCGTGGAAAACCTTGTGGATAACTCGTGTGAATCCGGGGATAAGTCGAGTCAGATCGGTGATTTTCCAACAGATTTCGGCTTCTAAGCAACATTGTTGTCGGTCACTGGCATGTACCGCTAGATGTAGGTGTGCTCCGGAAGCCATTCACCATATGTAGCCCTTTGGGAGCTCTGTCACTTCCACGAGGATTCGGGTGGGGGCTCATTGGCGGGGTTATGGGGCTCATTGGCGGGGTTATGAGTGGGCTCATGGTGGGGTCTCATGGGGGCTCGTGGGAATGTCATGCGGGGCTTATGAGCGAGGGTCATGACTGGGGTAGAGTCTCAGGCCCTTCTTTTGCATTCAGTGGGCGATAAAGGTAAGAGGTGGGCGATAATTCCTTGAAAAATGCATCTTCTGGCGGAATTACCGCCCACCTAATGCAACTATCGCCCACTTTTGGGATTTTGGGACCGAGGCTTAGGACTTGGGATCCTAGAAACATGGGAGTTCTGGTATTCCCACCTTTGGGATTTTGGAGCGAGCCAACTCTCCTTATGACCCGTGGTCGCAGGCATTGGAAGCACAAAAAACCGCGCCACCTAATGAGGAAGCGCGGTTGAAAGGCGAATGTAGGCCGGAACTCAGTTCCACCACATGGTCATAAGGAAGCCGACCATCATGATCGCGAAGCCGATGAGAAGATTCCAGTTGCCGAGGCCAGGAATCGGGTAGGTGCCGCCGGTGATGTAATTCACCACGACCCACGCCAGACCGACGACGAGGAGCACCGAGAAAACAGGCACGAACCAGCGAGGGTTCGACTTTGCGTTCTTGATTGTTTCCTCAACGCGCTTCGTGCTCTCCTGCTCGTGAACCAGCAGCTTTTGCACGCTCTTCGGGAGGTCGCGAGAATCCGCTTCCTGATTGAGGATGTTCTGCACTTCTTCGAGGGAGACGTCTTCTGGGTCGCGCTCGGAGTCGGTCGTGTTTTTGGCATCGGCCTTGTCGGCGGATGCGTCGTCAAATGGAGTGGCGGAAGCTTTCGCTTCGCCCTTCACTGCGGTGTTCTCGAGCTCGTCAGCGCCGACCTTTTCGTCTGTGGTGCCGTCTTCGTTCTGAGCCATGGGCTTAGTCTCCTTCGATAAACTACATAGACATAGTACCGGCTAGTGTTGGACGAGAGAGATAGCGACACAGCAACGACACAGTCAAAAGGCCTCAGGGAGGTGTGATGAGTCGGCACGGTAAGCGGAGAAGCGCCAAGCAGGCGGTGATGACGAGCCTCGTAGTCGTCCTCATCTGCGCTGTGGCTGGATACCTTTTCGTTCTCAACGTTCAGTCAAATGGTTCAACCGTGATGAGTTCCGATACACAGGGTCTTCTGGAAGAGCGTGCAAAGCACGTGAATCAGCTCCAGAAGGACATCACCGACCTGAGCTCTCAGGTTGAAACGCTCAAAAAGACACTCGGCAGCGACTCCCAAAGCGCGGACGATACGTCCGCTACCGCGAAGGGCGCCAACTCTTCCCCTACGGAATCGGATGAGAATTCCAACTCGACGGCTTCCGGCAACGGCGACAACTCGAGTAGTGACGCCGCGGCGGAAGAATCCACCGCTTCAGTGCTGCCCGCTTACTCGGGTCCCGGCTTGAGCGTCACGCTCACGGACTCGCCCCTCTGGCAAGATGTGCAGTCGACCAGCAATCTTTCGGATAGCAATGTCAACGACTACGTGGTGCACCAGCAGGATCTCGAGGCGGTCGTCAACGCTCTGTGGGCGGGTGGTGCCGAATCTATGATGATCCAGGACCAGCGCGTGCTGCCCACCACCGCCGTGCGCTGCGTGGGCAACGTGTTGTTGTTGCAAGGTAAGCAGTACGCGCCGCCCTACACCGTTTCAGCGATTGGGCCGACTGATAAAATGCAAAAGGCGCTCGATTCGTCGTACGCTATTAACGTTTACAAGCAGTATGTGGATTCCGTCGGCCTGGGATGGGATATGAAGGTGTCGCAAAAGCTCGAGTTCCCCAAGACGACGGCCGTGTTGCAAACCTTGAAGTACGCTTCGGAGATCAAGTGAGCGCCAAGGTGAGCAGGCAGGGCCGGATGACCTCGATGAGGAACCGCAACAGAATGCGCCAGAAGATGGAGGAAAAGTGACTTCTTCAAGTCCTCGAGATACACAGGGCCAGGCGTCGGTCGTCTCCCTTGAAAAGGGACAGCGTTCCGTGACGACGACCGTGGTGGGCGTCATCGGAGAGTTGTTCCTGACACTCGCCGTCGTGTGTGCTCTTTATATTCTGTGGCAACTGTGGTGGACAGGCGTCGTCTCTGAGCAGACTCAGGCCAAGCAGAGCTCGGGCGTCTCATGGACGGATCCGTCGAAGTCGGCGGATGGCTACAAGATCGCCAAGGCGCAGAAGGGTACGCCGCCCGTTGAGGCGACGCCCGGCAACGGCGACGTCGTCGGCCAGATCTACATTCCTCGCTTCGGCGCGCAATGGAAGCGCCTCATCGTCCAGGGCATCACGGCTGATCAGTTGGCACGCCACGGTATGGGCCACTATCCCATGACGCAGCTGCCGGGTGAGCTGGGCAACTTTGCGGTGGCGGGCCATCGCTCGGGCTATGGCGAGCCGCTCGGCAATGTGCCGGACTTCGTGAAGGGCGACGCCATCGTCATCCGCACGGATCAATACTGGTACGTGTACCACTACACGAGCCATGAGATCGTGCTGCCAACCCAGACCGACGTCATCGCTCCCGTTCCTCACCATTTGGGCGAGACTCCGACGCAGCGCCTCATCACGCTGACGACGTGCGAGCCGCGCTATACGGCGGCGACGCATCGCTGGATCACGTATGGGACCTTTGACTATTGGGCCAAGGTTTCCGACGGTATTCCCAAGGAGCTGGCGACGACGGGTGCGAATGGTGCCGTCGAGTTCACTCAGAACGACAATCAGACGTGGACGAGCAAGATTCCGCCGCTCACGACCATTCTCCTCTGGCTCGTGATCGCGTACGCCATCATTTACATCGCCGCGGCTGTGGCATGGAAATATCCGGCGACGCGCGCGGCTGCCCGCAAGGCGCTCGCATCGGTCCGCGGCGCTGCGGAAGGTGCTGGGACTGGGGTCGGGACCGGCACGATCGGCGTCGACGCCAAGTCGGCCGAGACGATCCGGAAGTACTCGAAGTACGAGATGCGTTCCGTCAGCATGTACGGCTGGATCTATCGTCATCACCCGGGCATCGCTCCGGTGCGCTGGATTCTCATGATCATCTTGGCGCTCATCGCAACGGTTCTCCTGTTCGCGTGGGGCTTCCCGTGGATGGCGGCGAACATTCCGTTCCTGCAGGTGGCATCGAACTTCGTTGCCGTTGGCTAGTACGCTGGGTGCTGGATTGCGTGAATATTTGGTGTATCGGTATATCGGTGAAAGTACGGGCATATGGGGGATATCATGAGCGACGCCGCGAAGATACTGGTGATCGACAATTACGATTCGTTTGTCTACACGATTGTGGGATATCTCAAGACCCTCGGCGCTGACGTGACGGTGTACCGCAACGATGCATTGGATTCAGACGGCTTGAAAGACGCCGTGCACGCCTCCGACGGAGTTCTGATTTCGCCCGGACCCGGCACTCCGCACGATGCCGGATGCTCCGAGGATGCCATTCGCGAGTGCGCGGCTCAGAAGAAGCCCATGTTGGGGGTGTGCCTTGGTCTGCAGGCGCTCGCCGAGGTTTATGGGGCCACGGTGGACCATGCGCCCACGATTATGCACGGGAAGACGAGTCTCATTGAGCACGTCGACGGCGGCCTCTTCGATGGAGTTCCCAACCCGATGACGGCTACTCGATATCACTCCCTGGCCGTTGAACCCGACACGGTTCCCGCAGATCTCGAAGTGATTGCCCAGACGTCCGACCACATTGTTCAGGGGCTCAAGCACCGTACTCTGCCCCTGTATTCTGTGCAGTTCCATCCCGAATCCGTGATGACTCAGGGCGGATACCGGCTCTTTGCCAACTGGTTGGCGATGTGTGGTCAGAAGAGTGCTGTTGAGAAGTCGGTTGGTTTGGTTCCGAACGTGTCGAAGGCGGCCGAAGCCGAGCTGTGACAGTTGGGGTTGTGGTTTTCGCACTTTTGTGGTGGGACCCGTGTGTTTTTGTGGCGCCGCTTTCGCACTGATGGAGATTTTTCATACAGTGCGAAAGCTCTCAAACTCTATAACCCTGTAATTTCAAC
>JALCOX010000058.1 GCA_022649925.1 Bifidobacteriaceae bacterium
GTCCGCTTTTTCTCCGTACCTTTGGCGTGCGGCTTCTCCGGTCGTTCCTAGCGCCCTGCCAATGGTGTTCCACGATTGCCCGCGATGGCGGCTATCCTCCACTGTCGTTCGTATTTCCTGTTCGAGTGCGATGCGACGGTAGCTCAAACGGCTGAGCTCCACCGATGGGTCCCAGGCAGGATCGTTCCGCGGGTCTCCTTCGGTGGGCACCTCGGTGGCCCTGATGTCATCGTCGATGGCGTCGCCGATGCCGGCGATCTTCTTTTGTACATCTACTGGCAGCTGGCTGAATTTCATAAGTATTCACCTCTTAGTATCTGCAGGTATTTCTTGGCATATCCCTGCCGTGCTCTCATCGCGTGAACGATAAGTATTCGGCCTTCCAGTGGTGGATCCCTGGCTTTGAAATACCCGATTTCATAGAGAGTAATGCCGTCTCTTCCGGGACCTACGACGATGAAGGTGGGCGGATGGCGTCCCGTATTCATGCCAATCGGCTCACCGTGCGCATAGGCATGGAGTATATCTGCATCGTCTATTGGCAGCTCGCTGTGTTTCTCTTCCCTGTGCGCAGACGAAGTGATGATAGGCTCTTCATCCATGTCGACAAGCATACTTGCCAAGATTACTTGCCGTCAAGGCCGGGCATAAGTTGCCTTCGCATGTGGGTCACACGGTCGGCTGTCTACTATCTCACTCTTCACGTGTTTGGAGGAAAGTGAGAATCCGCGTCGTGCGGTGGATCTCAGAAGCGGAAGCAGGGCTCTCATCGTGAATCGGAAGAGCGCTCGAAAGTGAAGTTGAGGCCCCGAAAGTGAAGTTGGGCCCCTCGAAAGGCACGCCCCCTTTGTAGACCGCGCGAAATTGCCTCATTTTCATTCATAAAACCGCGAATTCATAAGGGCTTCGAGAATTTTATAGAAGGGGCATCTCCCTTTCGAGGACTTCAATTACCTGTGGACCCCTCCATTTCACTTTCGAGAACCCTTGCGTCGCTTTCAACTCACAGAAACCGCAGCCCAACGCAGTCCAACGCAGCTCATCCGGCCAAAGCTCCCATAGTTTTCAAAACTTGAGTCTCTATAGCTCAAGTTTGGAATATTCTCCGACCGGAGTTGTTGTACGTAGCAGAACAAAGTGCGTCTTACGCCGAGCAGCACACGGCACATAGCGCCGGTGCACACAGCACGCAGTGCACACGGCCCGCACCAAGCGCACCAAGCGCACCAAGCGCGAGAAGCACAAGAGTACCAACAAAGAGGAAAGACTAAAGACTTATGGAAGAACAAAAGTTCACGACGATGGCACAGCAGGCCATTGGTGACGCAATTCAGAGTGCGGCAGCTGCAGGTAATCCGCAGGTTGACCCGCTCCACCTGCTAGATTCGCTGCTGCGCCAAGACGGTGGCGTGGTTCAGGGCCTCATTCAGGCCGCCGGCGCGGACACTCACGCTATCGGTGCACGCACACGCACGGCGCTGACGCAACTCCCGGCTGCAAGTGGCTCATCCACTACTCAGCCCGATGCGAGCCGTCAGTTGAGCGCAGTCATTTCCAACGCGGAGAAGGAGATGCATTCTCTCGGCGACGATTACGTCTCCACGGAACACCTGCTCATTGCCATCGCAGAAGGCCCCTCGCAGGCCGCAGACATCCTCAAGCAAGCGAATGCAACTCCTGCGAAGCTGCGCGAGGCGCTTCCCCAGGTCCGTGGTGCGAATGCCCACGTCACAAGCCCTGACGCCGAGGGCTCCTACAAGGCGCTCGAGAAGTATTCCGCGGATCTCACCGCACAGGCAAAGGAGGGCAAGCTCGACCCGGTCATCGGCCGCGATCAGGAGATTCGAAGGGTCATTCAAATTCTCTCTCGCCGTACCAAGAACAACCCTGTGTTGATCGGCGAGCCCGGTGTGGGCAAGACCGCCGTGGTGGAGGGCCTCGCACAGCGCATCGTCGCTGGTGATGTTCCGACTACTTTGCAAAACAAGAAGCTCATTGCGCTCGATCTGAGCTCGATGGTCGCGGGCAGCAAGTACCGCGGCGAGTTCGAGGAGCGCCTGAAGTCTGTGCTCAACGAGATCAAGGCCAGCGATGGTCAGGTCATCACCTTCATTGACGAGATTCACACCATCGTGGGCGCGGGTGCGGCCGAGGGCTCTATGGACGCGGGCAACATGCTCAAGCCCATGCTGGCCCGTGGCGAGCTGCGCCTCATTGGCGCCACCACTCTCGACGAATACCGTGAGAACATCGAGAAGGATCCGGCGCTTGAGCGTCGTTTCCAGCAGGTGTTCGTGGGCGAGCCAAGTGTCGAAGACACAGTGGCGATTTTGCGCGGCCTCAAGCAGCGTTACGAGGCGCATCACAAGGTCACCATCGGCGACGACGCGCTCGTGGCCGCTGCGACCTTGAGCAACCGCTACATTTCGGGCCGCCAGCTGCCAGATAAGGCCATTGACTTGGTCGATGAGGCGGCGGCTCACCTGCGCATGGAACTCGATTCTTCCCCCGAGGAGATCGACGAGCTGCAGCGGAGGGTGACACGTCTCGAGATGGAGCAGATGCAGCTCAAGAAGGCCGAAGACCCCGCGTCGAAGGACCGCCTCGGCAAGCTCGAGGAAGACCTCGCTAACACCAAGGAGAAGCTCAGTGGCCTCAACGCCCGTTGGGAGGCGGAGAAGGCCGGTCACAACAAGGTCGGCGAACTGCGCGCTCAGCTCGATGCGTTGCGCGTGGAGGCCGACAAGGCGACTCGCGAGGGCGACCTGGAGAAGGCGTCGAAGATCCTCTACGGCGAGATGCCGGCGATCCAGAAGGAACTTGACGCCGCCGAACAGGCAGACGCCGAGGCCAAGAGTGGCGCGGGTTCCCCCGATGCTGCCGACGCGACCGGCGAGTCTGGCAGTACAACAGCCACCCGCGAACCGATGGTCCCCGATCACGTGGACGCCGATTCCATCGCGGAGATCATCAGCGAGTGGACGGGCATTCCGGTTGGTCGCCTCATGGAGGGCGAGAACCAGAAGCTCCTGCGCATGGAGGACGAGCTCAGCAAGCGCGTCATCGGCCAGAAGAAGGCCATCGAGGCGGTCTCGGACGCTGTGCGCCGCGCGCGTGCCGGCATCTCAGACCCGAATCGCCCGACCGGCAGCTTCCTCTTCCTGGGCCCCACGGGCGTGGGCAAGACCGAGCTCGCCAAGGCGCTCGCGGACTTCCTGTTCGACGACGAGAAGGCCATCGTGCGCATTGACATGAGTGAGTACATGGAGAAGGCGTCGGTCAGTCGCCTGATCGGTGCGGCTCCTGGTTACGTCGGCTACGAGGAGGGTGGCCAGCTCACCGAGGCTGTGCGCCGTCGCCCCTACTCCGTCGTGTTGTTTGATGAGGTGGAAAAGGCCAATCCCGAGGTCTTCGACGTGCTTCTACAGGTGTTGGACGACGGTCGCCTGACCGACGGACAAGGCCGCACGGTGGACTTCAAGAACACCATTCTGATCATGACGTCCAACCTGGGCTCGCAATTCCTTGTGCAGCCGGACCTCGACGAGGAAGCCAAGCACAAGGCCGTCATGGATTCGGTGCACGCCCACTTCAAGCCGGAGTTCATTAACCGTCTCGATGAGCTGGTCGTATTTAACCCGTTGACCCGCGACGAGCTCGCCGGCATCGTGGACATTCAGGTCAAGCAGGTTGCCGCACGCCTCACGGAGCGGCGCATCACGTTGGATGTCACGGATTCGGCGCGCACGTGGCTGGCGGATATGGGCTACGATCCCGCCTACGGCGCACGGCCGCTGCGACGCTTGGTGCAGACCGAGGTCGGTGATCAGCTTGCGCGCATGTTGCTGGCAGGCAAAGTTCACGACGGCGATACGGTTTTGGTTGACAAGACCGGAGAGGGCGAGCATTTGGAGCTCTCGAGCTGGCCGACTGAGCAGATTCTCGACACGGACGGTAACGTGATCGAGCGCTGAGAGGCGAAACGATTCGGGGACGACACGGTGCAAACAGTGTCGTCCCCGATTTTTCATGCTGTGGGTGAAACCAAAAATACCCATGACGAAAGTTTTCGCGAAATAACACCGATATGCATCTTTATTGCCGAAATATGAGCAATCTCATCATCTCTGTCTAGTAAAATTCTCTGCATAACTCAATTGAGTCCGACACGAAACGAATGCGTGGAAACACGCGACCTCATGCGCGTCACTGCGCAGATAATTCGGTTGTGAGAGACGCAAGAGACATCCCCTTTGGGATACGAATGCAATTCAAGAATGCATAGTTGCGGGTTTGCATACCGCCGTCGTCCGGTTTGCCGCGCGATTGGCGGTGGGAGAACGCAGGCACTCCGAGCGTGTTCTTGGGATTTCGCCCTCCAATGTCACTTGCCGACACGAGGAGGAGCTATGAAGCAGATACTGAGAAGGGGTGCGCTCGTTGGAGCGGTCACCGCCACTGTAGCGGTGTGTGGCTTGGGTTTTGGGAGTTGGTCGGCCGCCGCGGCCTCAGTCACCGTACGCATGGACTCCACGACGTCGACGACCATCGTGATTGAGAATGCGCAGTCGGGCCATACTTATACGGCTTACAGGCTGGGGAGATACGTTTCGGCCACCTCGAGCGGTGGGAATTTGACGGCGCTTTCCGTGGCCTCGGCCTCGGCGCGTGCGGAAAGGGCCGTGCGGTTGGCGGTGGGCGATGCGCCAGAAAAGGCCGACGCCGTGAGTTACGCCGCTGCCACCATGGCCCCTCGTAGCGCACAGTTGCGCTCCCTCGCTGATCAGTTATCCCAATCGATCCGCGCAAGTGGGGTACCGGCGGCCTCCGGACCGGTGTCGAGTGCAGGTCCGGGCAGTGACGTCATTTTTGACGGCCTGGCGCAGGGATGGTATTTCATTCTGGATCAATATGTGCCAAGTGCGGGTTCTGCGGGCGCGGCGGTTCGCAGCGAGTCTGAGCGGTTGATGACCGGCGTCGGCATTGTGGTGGGTACGACCGTGACGGATGCGATCACGCAGAAAAGGTACACCACTCTGGTAGGCCGCGGTGCTGTGGGCTCTGTTGGCTCGCAGACGCCTCTGGGGCGGGCCGGTGCCGCGGCGGACGATTCGCGCCGTGTGCAAGATTCCGGTGACGCAGCGATGTGGGGTGCGGGTGCGCTGATGCCGGGGAACACGGTAGATTTCCAGATATCGGCGACGATCCCTGATTATCTTGATGTGGATAGCGGGCCGTATGACTTCGCTTTTGTGGACACTCCCGGCGCCGGATTCGATCTCAGTAGCGTCCGCGTTGCGAAGGTTGCCATTGCCGATTCAGCGAGCATCGCAGATGCCGCCACCCAGAGGGATATCACTTCCCAGAAAAATAAGCCCGATGGATTCACCGTTTCGCCTGGTGCGGCGTTAACGGGGCAGTTCTCGCTTGATTTTTCGGATTTCTTTACTCTTGCTCAGGAGCGTGGAGTGAAGGATTTTGTGGGCAAGACACTCAAGGTGAATTATTCGATGAAGGTCGCGCAGGAAGATGATTTCCAGCTCGATAGATTGACGAATGAGTTTTTCATCGAGGACCAGGGCCAAAGAGTGCCTGGGGCGATGTTTGACCCGCACAGCGTCGTTGAAACTTCCACGTTCACCGAAGTTGATGAGAGTGGCAGACCGCTTAACGGTGCGAAATTCGATCTCATCACTTCTCATGGAACGGTGAGCGGCACCGCAATTTCAGGAGACGCGGACGGCGATGGCGTCGTCACAGAGGCGGAGTCGCAGAACCCTACGACTGCGGGGGCGGTGGCATTTCGCAACACCATCGTCACGTGGGACAGGGAGTACACCATGCTGGAAACGGAGGCGCCGCAGGGCTACATGTCGGCGAAAGTGGCGCTTGGCCTCACCTATCACCAGCCTGCATTTGAGGCGCCGGCGATTGGCTCAACTGTGGCCACTCCGAGGATCAGTGGCCGAGAGGGCCACGAGGCAACATTGGGGCACTCGGAGGTGGTCGCGGACGCAGAATTCGTGGAGATCGAGGGTGATGATCCTCTGGACCTCGTCACGATTTCTCCTGACTGTCAGAGCGTAACGGTCAAGAATGTCCGAACCTTTGCTCAATCACCGCTCACGGGTTCTTTAGGAACAGTCTTGCTGTCGGTCATTGCGGTTTCACTCTGTGGGGGAGTCATCGCGATGGTCTGCACGACTAGAAACGCTTGTAATTTCGGGGAATTGTCGAGGGGGTCTATTTTCTGGCCGGAGGCCTAGGCGCTCCTCTAGGAGGGGTATCATCTCTCGTGCGACACGCCGACAGCAGAAATTGGGAGATGAGAAATTTTTTTTCGACAGGATGTTTATTTTGGGTCGGAAGGGCGTGATGTGCCAACTTTTCGGTTGGCGGGTGAGGTGGCGAGAGGGGCATGTTTCCTAAGCAATTCAAGGAATTGGCGTCGGCAATTTTCGAATTTTTTGGAATCGAAATTTTTCGAAGATTTTTTAAAAACTTGAATATTCCGACAGAAAAATGCCCCCGGCATATTTTTTGACCGGTCCGAGTTGTTGTTATGATTCATACCAACGGCGGTCTGAGAACTGCCGCACGAGAGAAAACTCGACAACACAATATTGGCCGCGGGAGAGACGTGGTACCAACCGGAAACGTGCGAGACCGTCCACCGGTGGCTGAGGGAAGGAAGAGGAATGTCACCTCTTAGCAAAAAAGCTTGATTGCCTCTGCTGCAGCGCTTGCAATGGCTGTCGGCGGTTTAGGAATCGGAGCCGGAATCGCAAATGCAGCTCCACCGACTTTGACTGCAACTCAACTGTCTGTCTCCGGTAAGGAAGACGGTCACACTTATAATGTTTACAAGCTTGGCAACTACGCCGGGGCTTCAACTGGCGCTGTTTCTGTCACCGCTGCTGACGGTGGTAACGCCGCCATTACTGCTGCTGTGACGGCAGCGAACGCGAGCACCGATCCGTTGACGAGTGAAGCTACTGCCGCGTTCACTGCGGCTTCCGACAAGGTCGCTTGGGCTGCAAGCCTCAGCACTGGTGCGGCTGGCTCGTACAACGCCGATCTGCGTAAGATCGCTCAGTACCTCACCTCTACCTCGCTTGGTACTGCAGGCGTTGCTATTGATCAGACAGCTACGGATGCAATCGCAGCTGCAACGGACGATCCTGCGGTCGTCGGGGTCCAGTCCGCTGGTTGGTACATCATCACCAACGACTACACGGCTACTTCCGGATCGGCAGCCACGGGCGTCAGCACCATTATCGGTACTTACGTTAAGGACGTTCCTGGTGCAACCGGTGAGGCGAAGTTGAAGCCGACCAATGGAAATACTCCTGGCGACAACACTCCTGATGAATTCAAGAAGACACTGACCGGTGCTGTGGTGAAGGGTGCAGATGACACCTTCACCATCACGTCGAAGCTGCCGAACGCCACTGAGTGGGATACCACCAAGACCGATCTGTACAAGGTCGTGGATCACCCCTCATCGATTCTCGGTGAGTTCACCGATCTCAAGGTCACCATTGACGGCACCACCGAGCTTGCAGAGGGCACCGATTATACGGCGGCCACTGCTGCAAACACTGCGGCCGATTCTGATCACAACGATGACTACGTCATCGATCTGACGCCGTACTTCGCAGCTCACGCTGCCACCATCACCGGTGGCCAGAAGCTCGCCATCACCTACAAGGCGACGGTTGCTTCTGATCCCACTGCGGACCAGGCCAAGGCTGTCAACTCCTTCGACGTCATCAAGAACGGCGTGAAGGTTCGCGTTCCTCCGAACGATCCGAACCCCGGCAACCCCGGTACCGATACCCCGGTCGACGGTAACACCGAACTCACCATCAACAAGGTTGACGAGAACGGTGCACCCCTCAACGATGCTGTGTTCACTCTTGAAACCGAAGACGGAACCAAGATCGTCGATGTGACCACTGGTGCTGACGGAACCGCCGGCGAAGCCAAGGTCACCAACCTCGGCGCTGGCACCTACAAGTTCGTTGAGACCGATGCTCCTGGGGACTATGCGCTCTACGACAATCTCGGTGCACAGGCTGTTGTCACTGCATCCACTGGTACCACTGCGATCACGATGTCCACTGTGGTCACCGCGCTCGATGGTTCAGTTGGTCCTGGCCTGGGTCTGTCCTCTGTGACTGGCAACGTCGCTACGGTCAGGAACGTCAAGAACATCTCGCAGCTGCCTCTCACTGGTGCTGCAGGTATCTACCTGTTCCTCATCGTTGCGGCTCTGCTGGCCGGTGGCGCTGGAACCATGGTTATGATTTCCAAGCGCAACAAGAAGGCTGGTATGGCTCTCTGAGACTGAAGTAGCAGGTGAGCATCGGTCGTTACTCCCCGGTGCTCACCTCCACCGAAGAATCTGAGATCGAGGAATCATCCTCTTCCTTAAGTGAATAACGCTCCTTCCCGAGCCCCCAGTAGGACCCGAGTCGGGGCGTTATTTCACTTAAGATACAACTCAATCACCACTGCCCAAGGGCAGTTCACGGCGGGGAAGGTCGTGCAGGGTGACTGTAGCTGGTCCCGCATATTGCTATAGAGAAGCGATGTGAATGGGATCCCGAACTTTGTTCGGGTGGTACTGGCAGAAGCCAATAATTTCGGCCGAGAAGAACGCAATGAGGGAGACACCACATGACACGTATAGCCAAACGCACCCAGAGGGTACGGAAAAACGCTCTACGAGTAATGATTGCGCTGGTCGCCGTTGCGAGCTTCATTCCATTCTTAGTGTCGTCATTAAATCCGGCAAAGGCGGCGGATCCGACGACTGTTGCTACACCTACCACTGCGGACACTCCGGCTGGCGTGGAGTCGAAGAAGACTTCGGGCCTGTAGCTAGGTAAAAGCGCAGCAGCCACCTCTGACGAGCGTGGCGCAGAAGTCACCTTGAGCCAGTACTCCACAGGTGGCCTCGATACGGTGAGCAAAACGTCGGCCTCGGATATTGTGTTGCTCCTCGAGCTGAGCACCACTATGAAGGACAGCGTCGGGGATCTTGTCACTGCTACCAACAATTACATTGACAAGATTGCGGCAACGGCACAGAAGAACAACGTCGACAGCAGATTCTCGGTCATCATTTTCTCCGGCTATGCAAACAAGACGAGCAATGTCGACAACTCAACGAAGACAATTGTTTCCTTCGACGACGGAGTAGCGCTCGATGCGGCAAAGGTGAGCGCCGCCAAAAATATTGTGAGTCAGATTTCAGTGTGCCCCCTCAAGGCAGGTAACACAACGGGCGGTTACTGCACCGGCGCCTACCAGGCCCCCGGCCCGAACGGTCAGCCCGGCGAAGGCATGCAAGCGGCCTACAACGCACTCGCCGCACAGCCGAGCGAAAACGGCAAGAGCGTGCTGTTCTTTGCCGATGGCAAGCTCGGTATGGGCACCACGATTGACGGTTGGTGGGAGTGGGGCAACTGCGCCACCGGCAAGAGTTACGCTGCGGCTGCCGGTATTGGTGCTGACGGCAAGACTCCGGTTCTCTCCAGTGCCCGCGCATGTGGAGATACGCCGACGATGGATCCCTACGTCGAGGCGAATCGAACGATCAAGTATTCGCAGATGATCAAAGACATGAACGGCAAGGTCTACACGGTCGGTCTGTTCGGCGACGAAGCCGAGTCGATCTCGAGTACCTCTGGCTGGGACTCCAACCAGTGGACCCCACAGTTCGGTGCGGCAGGAGACACCGCTACGACCTATGTGAAGAAGGGGAGCGGCTTCTGTTTCCTTGGCCTTTTCTGCGTTGGAAGCAGTGATCAGTTCATCACTCTTTACAGCTCGCACGCCTACTACGGAGGCCCCTGGGCAACCCGTCGTTTCCTTGAAATGACGTCGTCGAACACAGATTTCGACAGCGCCTCCTCAAACACCATGATGCTGAGCACCTCGGGCTGGACCACGTCGGACGAGGGCTACCAGAAGGTTGTCTCCAGCGCGGCTGACCTTTCCGACGCCTTCTCCTCCATCTCGACAGAGACCATCGGCGGAACCGATGTCGGGGCAACCGAGGCGGCGATTGTGCAAGATGTGGCCTCAAAATACTTTGACGTGCCCTCGGATACCACCGAGATCAAGGTGTATGAGCAGTCGGCGAAGTCCGTATCCGGGACCAGTGTCACGTGGAACGACGACATCAAAGATATTTCAAGCACGGTAACGATCAAAACCACGACCGTGAACGGCAACTCCGCAGTCACGGTGACCGGTTGGGACTATGCCGCCAACTATGTGGGCGAGCATCTCAACTCCTCGTTCCTGGGTAAGCGCCTCATCGTGCGTTTCATCGAGATGGCGAAAGACTCCACCTCCGGGGATGTCCCCACGAACGATGTTGACAATTCACAGTTCACTGGCGATGACGGCAAATCGTGGGGAAACTACCCGGACCCAGGAACTGTCACGATTGTGTCGCTGTATGACGACTCCTGGATTCCTGATTGCGACACCTCGAAGAACCTGAAGAACGGTATCTGCCTTGGCAAGAGTGCGAAGGCGGCCGTGAACGCGAGCGGCGCACAGCGCAACGCCGACATTGCCATGAGCGCCTATTCCACGGGTTCCACGGCATCGGACGGAACGACGACGGAGACGACGCCAGTCGACATTTACTACGTCCTCGATTACTCGAACATTCCCGATCAGTTGAACACGAATCAATCCGCGGGAACAAAGTACAGGGCCCAGTGGAAGGAAGAGAACGCCGCAATCCAAAGGGTCCTTTCCACCGCGATCAGCAACGTTCAAGCGGGAACGGTAACCTCGCGCTTTGACATCACGACGTATGCGGGAAGCACGAAGGGTGGGACCGCCGGGGCCGCGAAGAACGTCCTTTCCATCGACAACTCGACGAGTGAATCCGCGCTGACTGCCGCGAAGACTGCCTTCGCGGGCACGTCGTGCACCACGTCCGGCTGCACAGGTAGCGCGGCCCCCACCGGCACGGCGGCACAGCTCGGCACGGCGATGGATTCTGTGTGGTCTCGCATGAGCACGTCTTCGTCCACCAACCCCAAGCTCGTGGTGGTGATGAGCCCTCCAACCGGACTTGGCAACTATTCGTGGACGTCCGGTAAAGCTGGATGCTCGGAGGACGGTTCCTGCCTCGATGCAGCAGATCCTTTGTATCAAGCTGATAAGGCGATTGCGGCCGCTCAGAAGATGAAGGAATCCGGCGCGACGGTGCTGACCTATTCGGGAATTGCGCACAGCGGTGCCGAAGGCGCTGGATGGACGAAACTGACTCGTGACAATATCATCAATCCGAACTCCAGCGAGACAATTACCAATCTGACAAAGCCGGCAACTTTGCAGGCTCGACAGATGCAAGAACTCGTGTCTTCCAACACGTGGGGCGTCACGCAGATGGGTGTGGACAGCGGTATCAAAGTGGTCGATGATCTCGCTGATGTGCCAACGAGTGGCACGTCGAAGGTCACCTTCCTCTCGGGCAGCGAGTCTGACACCCCTGGAACTACGGAATCTGACGATGGTCAGGGCCAAGGCTATTTCTACGCTTCTGTTCTGAGTGATTCTGCTGCCAGCGCTTACTTTGAGAAGAGCGTTGGTGAGCTCGTGCGGACAGAGGAGATTGAAAAGGTCAAGGACAAGCCTGACGTCACTGATGGCGTCACCATTGCCGACTACGCCTCCGCCTACTTCGAGGTTCCCAGCGCGGTTACCGGGGTTCGGGTCTACGAGCAGAGCGCCAGCTCGCTCGATGCTGACAGCAACCCCGACTTCGCGGGAATTCCCACGCAGATTGCGGGTGATGACGACGGGGACGACACCACTCCGTTGAAGGTGGATTCAAACGTGAAGGTGACGGCTGTCACCGATTCTGCCACCGGCACCACCGGTTACACGGTGAGCGGCTGGGACTTCAAGAGCAACTACGTCGGCAAGCACACGGACGCGAAGTTTTTCGGCAAGCGCTTGGTCATCAAGTTCACCGAGTCTGCCACCAAGCAGTTCCTTGGCGGCGCAAACGTGCCCACCAACGAGACCGGCTCGAAGCACGACATCTCCGGTGCCTTCGCGACCACGGGCTTCAACGGCAACGCCGCATCGAGCTCGGACACACTGAACTCATTCCCGGCAACCGCTGTGAACGTCGATCTCGCCGAGATCAAAGTCACGGGGAAGAACGGCAAGGGCTACTACGGTGGCGCATTGAACCTGCAGCAGATGATTTCGCTGAGCGGGGCCGATGGCACGGCGCTCAACCTTGCGCCCCTGAAGGATGGGAGTCGCAACAACGACTTCGTCCAGGTGGAGGTGTCCTTCGACGACGGCGATGAGGCAACGAAGGCAAGAATGATCTACTCGTCGAGTTCGTCTGCTGCGGCTAGCGACTACGTGGCGTCCGAAAACCCGAAGTGGGTGTCGGGCAATAACCTCTCCGGCGAGTCCGCTATCTATATGGGCGCGAAGGATCTCAACTACACGACGTCCGTTCACCTTAAGCCTGTGATGCCCTTTGCTCTGGAGTCCGGCTCCACCGCAATGAGCAAGGACAAGCTCAGCAGTGGCAAGATCGTTGACGCTCTCATGGACACGGCGAGCACGAAGATCTACTCCCTCCTGCCGTGGATTCAGTGGAATGACACCCAGCTCGAGCTTGGTGATGTCAACGACTTCACCAAGAACCTCACCATGAATTCCTCCTCGCCCTGGAGGTGGACCGGTGGTTTTTATGGGACGTTCAGCAACGCCGACAGGATTCCGGATACGGATGCAGCCGGCGAGGCGAACGTCTTCACTGAAGACGTGACGGCCACTCCGCAGTTCACCTTCGTGACGGGGCATGGCGATAAGCCCTCGAAGGATCCGGGCGACAACGCAACGAACAAGGTCACTGACTTTGCACCGTCCAAGAACTCTGATTTCACGGTGACGGTCAAGCTCGTGGGTGTGAAGTCCAAGAACTTCGTCACCGCCTACACCGCGAATTCCAGGAAGAACTCAAGTGATCCCATAACGGCCGCTCAGTCGCCCTCCAACAAGGCGCTCAGTGTCTCGGGCAGCATCGAAAACGGTTACCCTGCCAAGACGGGCTATGACTTCCGTGTCTGGGTTGTCGACAATTATGTGGATCCCGGCTTCCCCACGACCTGCGTCACCGATGGCAACATGTGCGTCGGCAAGCAAATCAGCGACGTCACCACGGCCGCCGACGGCAAGCGCACGGCGACGGTCACCCTGACTGCGTATCTCAACGGCACCTCAACGGGGGCCGCCGACACCACCGTCAACGACAAGACAAAGCTGGCGGATTTTGCCTCCGCTTACTTTGGAACCGACGCGGATTCTCGCAACGTCAAGGTGTGGGAGCAGAGCGCGAGCAAGCTGGGCAGCACGGTGGAGTTCCATCGCAACCCCGTCTTGCTTAGCGACCCCGCTAAGGCAATGGTGTCGATGCAGACGCAGGTGGTGTACA
>JALCOX010000059.1 GCA_022649925.1 Bifidobacteriaceae bacterium
TGTTTGCCACATGAACGTGCTGAGGATTATTGGTCCGACTAAGGAAGAAATGGCTGAACATCGCAAGAAACGATCAAGTGTGCTCAAGAGATTCTCTCGTAAGCAGCTCGTGATCGCAGCCTCTTCGTTCGTCGCAGCAATGTTGCTGATCGGCAGCGGAGTAGCGAGCGCTCAGATGTACCGCTCCAACGACAACGGTGCCGTTAAGCAATTGACCTCTTATTCCGCCACCGACAAAGACGATGTGGATTACTTCACTGCTGCCTCCCGTGATCAGGTGCGTTCCGCACAGACGAACCTGAAGAACGGCAGGGGTGGCGCGGATGCCTCCACGTCCTACGTCAAGGTCGTCGTCAACGGAAAGTCCGAGCTCGTGTTCGGTTCCGGTTTCACCACGGTGAAGTCCGTGCTGGAGCAGGGCAACATCACGCTCGAAGACACGGACACCGTGACCCCCTCGCTCACCAGCAAAGTGACCGAAGCTACGGTCATCACCATCAACCGCGCCGACACCACGGTTGAAACCAAGACTCAGAAGATCGCCTACAACACCATCACCAAGGAATCCGACAGCCTCGCCAAGGGAACCACCAAGGTGGTCACCAAGGGCAAGGCGGGAGAAATGGTCACCACCAATCTCGTCCAGGTGGTCGGCGGCAAGACGATCTCCACCAATACCCTCGCCTCCTGGGTCAAGAAGACTCCGGTGAACAAGGTCATCCTCGTGGGTACGAAGACCTCGTCGTCTGCGTCATCCTCGTCAGGTAAATCGTCGTCCTCGAACTCATCCTCGAGCTCGTCCGCGAACTATGGAACCACCACTCCAGTTGGCACCGCTCAGTCCATCGCTCACAAGAAGGTCCTCGCCAAGGGCTGGAGCGAGTCGGAGTTCACCTGCTTGGTCAAACTCTGGCAGAAGGAATCGGGCTGGCGCACCAACGCGCACAACGCTTCCTCCGGAGCTCACGGCATCCCCCAGGCGTTGCCCGGATCCAAGATGGGCGCAGGCTGGCAGTCGGACGCCAACGTTCAGATCAGCTGGGGCATCAACTACATCGCCGGACGCTACAGCACCCCTTGCGGCGCTTGGGGCCACTCCCAGTCCGTCGGTTGGTATTAAACCCAATCTCATTTGAGAGTTGTTGTGAAAGAACCTCCACAGATCGTGGGGGTTCTTTTTTGATGGTGGTCGGACTCTTGTGATCCTGACCGTCCCAGATTTCGCACTGATGAGGAATATTCATTCAGTGCGAAAGAACCAAACGCCACAATCCCCGATATTTCAAGGAAATGGACTCGAAACAATTTCGCACTGATGAGAGATTTTCATTTAGTGCGAAATAAGACGCCCTTCTCCGCACAAACACACGCCCACACCGAGCCGAAATAACCCGGTGTTATAGTGCACAGCGTCCCAAGAAATCAAACACAACGTCGGTGTGAAACCACGCCTCAACGCCGTGTCAAATAAGGGATAAGAGCTATCATTCCTCAGATTCACGAAGGGTAGAAGATGGAAAAATTCTTCAAGCTCAAGGAAAATGGAACAACCGTATCCACCGAAATCATCGCAGGTCTCACCACCTTCTTCGCGATGGCGTATGTGATTGCGGTTAACCCCGATATTTTGTCGGGTACCGGTATGCCTTGGGGAGCTGTGTTCCTCGCCACGATCATCGCCGCCGTCATCGGCACGCTGATCATGGGTCTGTTCGCCAACGTCCCCTACGCCCAGGCACCGGGCATGGGACTCAATGCATTCTTCACCTTCACCGTCGTCAAAGGGCTCGGCTTCTCGTGGCAAGAGACCCTCGCGATGGTGTTCATCTGCGGCATTCTCAACATCGTCATCACCGCCACCAAGCTGCGCAAGACGATCATCCGCGCAATTCCACCGCTCATGCAGAACGCAATCAGCGGCGGTATCGGAATCTTCGTCGCCTATGTCGGTCTGCTCGACGTCGGCATTGTGAAGTTCAGCCCCGACAAGACCGCCGCCGCACAGGGAACCCCTGGCCTGGCAACCTTCAACACACCGGTCCTCGGCCTGTTCCTCATCGGACTCGTTCTCGTGCTGTTCCTCCTCGTCTTCAAGTTCAAGGGCAAGGGCGGCATCATCAACCGCGCAGCGTTCCTCATCGCCATCATCGTGACCGCAGTGATCGGCATCCCGATGGGCGTGACCACAATGGCGGGCGCTACCGGCCTGGGTCAATCCTTCAGCCAGCTGCCCACCACCTTCCTGGCCATCTTCTCTCCCGAGGGCTTCCCCGCGCTGTTCTCCAACGCCGCTAAGCTGCCGATCGTGCTCGTGACGATCCTCGCCTTCTCGCTCTCCGATATCTTCGACACCATCGGAACCTTCGTGGGAACCGGACGCCGCTCGGGCATCTTCTCCGTCGAAGACGAGGAAGCACTCGAGAACGGCAACGGCTTCAGCTCGAAGATGGACAAGGCCCTGTTCGCAGACGCCACCGCAACCTCCATCGGCTCGTTGCTCGGCACCTCGAACACGACGACCTACGTCGAGTCCGCGGCAGGCATCGCGGCGGGCGGGCGCACCGGCCTGACCTCGGTCGTCGTCGCTGTCTGTTTCGCGCTGTCCACCTTGTTCGCACCGCTCTTCAGCGCAATTCCTTCCGCGGCGACCGCACCGGTCCTCGTGGTCGTGGGCTGCATGATGATGAGCTCGTTCGCCGACATCGACTGGCGTGACATCACGCAGGCCATACCGGCCTTCTTCGCGGCGGTGTTCATGGGCTTCGCGTACTCGATCTCCTACGGAATCGCGGCCGGCTTCATCACGTACTGCCTCACCAAGACCTTCAAGCGCGAGGCGAAGGACGTTCACCCGGTCATCTGGGTTGTGGCGGCGCTCTTCATTCTCGATTTTGCGTTGCAGGCCTTCGTGTGATCAACAGCGAGTGATCACCTCGCCCACCGAGCGAAAGGACCGGTGCCAGCTTTCGGCTGCACCGGCCCTTTCACGTATTTCAATCCAAAAAATCTCGCTCAGTCGTCCGGTCGCGTGAGGTTCACGTCGAGCGAGGCGGCCACTCGGTTCGACGCCAGCGTCCCCACGTATACCAACCCAAAGCACAGCGCGATGCCCGCGACGAAACTGAAAAGGGTGACCGGTTGCGCCAGAGCCTGACCCATGGCCGGCAGCAGCACGACGAGCGAGCAGCACGCAGAGACCACGACGACGGAGCGCAGCGGCGTCATCACTTCCATGCGCCGCGCCTTCGTCAGCACCGATGCATCCGCGCCCGCGAGTTTGAGCATGCGGTACTCATCCTGCTGATCGTAGATGTCACCGGCCTGCATTACTCCCGACGACACCGCCGCCAGCAACGCCGCAAAAAACAACGTGACCAAGCCACCGGTACCGATGTCCTTCATCAACGTCATCTCCGCCGGCTCGGCGTACGCACCCTGCATGGAGCCAAAGAGCGAGGCAACCGACGTCATGCCGGCGATGAAGACGGCGAGCGCCACGCCGCTGACGTTGCGCCAGGCGCGCTTTGGATTGTCAAGGATCCTGCGCATGGCGATCAGTTGCGATGCGGAGCGGGCGTGGCGCAGGCGGCGAAGTGCCGAATGACGCACCACGAGCGGGCCGATGAGATTAATGAGTGCAAAGGTTCCCACGATGGGCAGCACTATGATCATGATGGCGACAAGCAGGTTCGACCCACCCAGATTCATCAGCTTGGACGAGAGCAACGCGAGCGCCAGGAGCGCCAAGAAAATCCACAGCCGCCACTTGCTCAAGGCCGCGGGCGTGACACGTGCGCTGACTCCCAAAGGTGACACGACGACCCCGCGCAGGGCTATGAGTGACGACAGGAGGGCGAGGACGGTAACGCCGAGGATTGCAATCGCAAGTGCCAGTGGTCCCACCCACAATTCGGCGAACGAAAACGTCCTCCCCTGAAAATTCAGCTGCATCACGAGGGGCATGGCGGCAAAGTACCCAACGATTCCGAGGAGAGCCCCGCCAAGCGCCTGGGCGGTAGCGTCGAGCGCGCTCACCGCCGTAACCTGCGAGCTTGTGGCACCGATGAGGCGCATATTTGCAAGCTCTGCATCCCTCCGCGACGCCACGAGACGTGCGGCGGATCCCGCCAAGGTGCTCAGCGGAACGAGAATGAGCAGACTGGCGAACAGTCCGAGCAAAACATAGGTTGGCGCAATATCCGAGGTGGTGTGCTCACCCCAAAAAGCGCCGTAGAAATTGTGTTCGGCCGACGCCCGGAAGAGGAACGCGTGAAACCCACCAAGGACGATGAGAAACACGGCCGTCGAGACCGCGAACGCAATGACCGCCAGGACCGACGCATGCGAATCCGTGGAACGCTTCTCTCCCGCGCCCCTCGGACAAATTCGCAGCAACTTCCATATGGCGAACGTCTTCATTGCGCGCCCCCAGTCGCAGTAGAGGTGCCAGTTGAGGTGTCACTGAGGATTCCATCGTGCATCTGCACCGTGCGCGAGCAGAACGAGGCCACGTGCGCATCGTGAGTCACCACCACCAGCGTGGTGGAGTTCTGCTGGGCGACGTGAGACAGCAGGCTCATGACCTCCATGCCCGTATGCTGATCCAGGGCGCCTGTGGGCTCGTCGGCAAAGATAACGCTGGGATTGATGACCATGGCACGCGCGATCGCCACCCGCTGCGCCTGGCCGCCAGACAACTCGCCAGGTCGGCGATCCATCAGCCCCTGGAGACCCAGCGAAGCAAACAGTCCCTGCGCCTGCTGTTTCGCTTGGTCCACGCTGACTCCCGCGAGCATGAGGGGCAGAGCCACATTCTCCAGTGCGGGAAGCTGAGCGAGGAGCTGCCCTGATTGGAACACAAAGCCGAACTCGCTGCGTCGCAGCTTGGTGCGTTGGGCGTCGCTCATCTGCGCATACTTCAGCCCGTTCCACATCATCTCCCCGCCAGTGGGTGCGCTGATGCCTGCCAGGATGTGCAGAAGCGTCGATTTTCCGGATCCAGAGGGCCCCATGATGGCCAGAGATTCTCCCCGAACCAGGCGGAGATTGACACCCGAGAGGACCGGGCGAGCGGCGGGAAGGTCCACGCGCTGAGTTCCGTACGTCATGGTGATGTTCGACGCCAATAATTGGGGTGACCGCGATTCAATGTTCATGCTTCCGAGGTTATGAAATAGTCGGCGGCTTCTACATCACCTCTGAGGACGATTTCGGGGGCGGCCTCGCCCTCCCTCCGCCGGCCCTCATCCAAACGGACGAGTGGCGAGGTTCAAAATGCAAAAGGTGGCGCCGGCTCTACACTCCGGCACCACCCATGAGAGTTCGAAGGAACCCTATTACAGGTACTTACAGGTACCTACTGGTACCTCAGACGTCGCGAAGCTGTTCCTTGGCCTTGTTCTTCTCGTGGACCGAAACCTTCTCCGCCTTCGCCTTCTCGACGTTTGCGTCAGCCTTTTTCTCGTCCACCTTGTCGGCAACGGCTTCCTTCACGTCGTTTGCTTTTTCAGAGATCTTTTCACCGGCGTTCTTGGCGAGATCTTTTGCATCATCGAGAATTCCCATTGTCTTTCTCCTTCAGTCGATTGTGGCTTATGGATTCTTGGCAATGTGACCGGCAGACCGTCATTGCATCCGCCGCTCCATCTCTTTCAGACTATCTGAGAAAAAGGGCCCTTCCCAATTTTGCGCTAGGAATATCCTGTGAATTTAGGGTGAACTTCCCCGCGGGCACAACCTGTGAAAAGTACTACCTAAGAGTAGACTTGTTGCGTCTGAAAAATTCTGTTTCTACTTAAATCTGAATATTCCGAAAGCGAAGCATTCCAAGAGTGACGAAAAAAGCGACCTCAGTGTCCACGAAGTCAAGTAAGCACGCAACTCTCACCAGTAGCGAGGCCTACGTTCGAGGAAAACTGAGCAGGCCGGCGCTCATCTCCATCGGAATCCTCACCTTCATCACCTTCGTGGGGAATTTCACCCAGCTACAGCTCACCAGTGCGTTGCCGACGATCGTCGAAGAGTTCCGCATCGATCTCACCACCGGCCAGTGGCTTACCTCGATCTTCCAGCTCATCATGGGAATCATGGTGCCGCTCACGGCGTTCCTCACTCAACGTTTCTCCACGCGCCAAATCGTCATCGCCTCAATGGGACTCTTCTCCGCCGGCTCGGTGCTCGCCTGGCTGGGACCCACCTTTCCCCTCGTATTAGCCGGGCGCGCGCTCGAGGCCATCGGCACGGGCGTCATGTGGCCCGTCCTCCAGATCGTCATCTTCATGATCTTCCCCATCACCCGGCGCGGCGTCGCCATGGGAACGGTGGGCATGGCAATGGCCGTCTCCCCCGCCATCGGACCCACGCTGGGAGGATGGCAGACCGATGCCAACGGCTGGCGCTCCATCTTTCTCTCCCTCGCCGTCATCGGCGTACTCGCGTGCGTGGCCGCCGCCGTTGGCCTGCGCAACTTCAACGAGAGCGATACCAACGTTCACGCCGACTTCTTCTCGGTCGCACTGAGCTCCTTCGGCTTCGGCGGACTCCTCTTCGGCTTCACCAACATCGAGTCCTACCCCGCTACCAATCCCATGGTCTGGGTGCCGGCCACCATCGGCGTTATCGGGATCATCTGGTTCATTCTTCGTCAGCTCGGCGCCGCCAAGCCCCTCCTCAATCTGCGCGTGCTGAAGAACGTGCACTTCGCTACGGGCACGATCACGGCGTCGCTGTCGTTCTTCGCCTTCAGCTCGATCATGGTGCTGCTGCCGCTCTACATCCAGGATGACCGCGGCTACACCGCCACCATGTCGGGAATCGTGCTGTTGCCCGGAGCAATAGGCCAGGCCATTGCGCAGTTCTTCGGTGGCCGGGCCCTCGACCGCTTTGGGGCGCGGCCCGTCGCCATGATCGGTTCGACCGTGCTCTTTCTCGGCACGCTCGGCATGAGTTTTCTCTCACTCACCACACCGATCTGGTGGGTCTCACTGTGTCAATTCATCCGCCAGATTGGCATGGGATTCCTCCTGATGCCGATCACCACATGGTCGCTCAACTGCCTCAAGCCCGAGCAGGTGTCGGATGGCTCTGCCGTCACCAACACCGCGCGTCAGATTGCCGGCGCAGTGGGCGCGCCCGTGCTCGTCGTCACCATGGAGGCCCTAACGGCGTGGCGCAAGTCGGGCGGCTTCAACCAGATCGACGCGAATGTGTGGGGCATCCAATGGACGCTGCGTCTGAGCACCTTCATCACCGTGATCATGGTTGCCATCGTCATGTTCTGGGTGAAGGGACAGGGCGCGGGATCCGCCACCACCTCCCTGCACCAGCTCCACGAGATGCGCCGGGCAGCAAAGCGCAAAAGGGCACAGAAGAACGCTGACGCAACAACGATTACGGACTAATCCTCGGATGTCGCTGCGCGATTGATCTTTGCCGCCATTCGACGGCTGGAGTGCACGGCGATAAACTGCAAATATGCTTCTCTTCAGGATTCTCAGTGTCCTCTGTGCCCTCGCCTCAATTGCGGCGGGAGCAATTGATGTCACACGCGCAGTGAATCCTGAGTGGCTGGCGGCCACTGCCCCGGCGCTGTATCAACTTCCCAGCACCATCCCGGCCGTAGTTTTGGGAATTATCACGCTGATTTTCGTTGTCATCTACCGCAGCATTTCCAGAAATCGAGGAGCGCGAAATCGTGCGAACGGCGCCATCATGGGCGCAATCCTGGGGATTCTGCTCGCCGTCGTCTCCTTGGCGCTCTCAAGCGCTTTCCCCGACGGCGTCATCAATTCCAAAGGCAAAAACTCCTCCTCCCTCTCGACGTCCGCGCAGACTGCTCAGACTCAGATCGAAGCGACGACAGGAGAATGCAAAAGCGGCTGGACCAGGATCGGTACCTCCAGTTATCCCGGAGTCTCCTCCGCCATGGTGTGCGCCTCATCGATGATGGCTTACGCGAGCTTCGACAACCCCACCGCGGCGAATCTCTACCGCGCGCCTTTGCAATCGAAGGCGATCGAGACTATCCAAAGCCAACTCAGTGAATCCCAGCTCGCCAACTTACCTGCGTTCAGTTCCCTCAGCGGCAATCAACAGATCGTCATCGGGCCAACGTCGAGCATCACCGCACTGAAGAAGGCCTTGGGCGGAGTCACGGCCTCGGTTGACGTCAACGACGACGGCAGCAGCGAGTGAAATACAAAGCACGGCGGCGCGGCAAACGAACAGTGACTCTGTTCGATTTATTCTGAGAATTCCGGTGCAGCTCACAGCGAAATATTTCGTAAATTTGGGTTTCTGAGGGTCGATTTGGGGATTATTTTCCCTTTTTTTCGCGATTTGTTGGACTCGTAAAACCCTGTAATATCAAGGCTTAGAGGATGCCTCGAATCCTCTTCTCACCACACTGTTCAGTACCTTATCTAACGGTGAGACAGCTCCCCACAAATCAGCAAGTAAAAATCAGTTTTCACTCAGGAATCGATTTTACCTTTCTCGTACTCAACAAAAAGAAGTTGAGTGTTCATTTGGACTACAGAGAGAAGCCAACGAACTTTTACGACAAAGGTGGATGATCAAAATGACTGCATTCAACAAGGCCGTATTGGCCATGGCATCGGGAGCCGCAGCGCTCTTCGGTGCAAGTCTGGTCAGCGGAACCGTCAGCGCCGACGAACTCCCCGCCATGTCTCCCCCCTCTCCCTCTCAGCAGTATCAGTCAGAGTCCGCGGAGCCACTGGCAACCAACGACGATGCCCAAACAGCACCCCAGACGCAGGAATCTCAACCTGCAGCACAAGCTACACAGACGCAGGTCGCACAGGCTCAGACGCCCGCTGCGAAGACGCAAGCCCCAGTCACGAAGACGACGCAGGCGCCTGCTGCACAAAAGCAGGTCCCGGCTCCTCAGACTAAGGAGTCTGCATCGGCACCAACTGCAACCCAGAAGTCTGAGCCTGTGCAGGCTCAGGGCGCAAAGGGCCCAGAGGATGCAAGCGCGAAGGATTCGACGCCGGCCCTTGCAACGGCTACCAAAACGGCCACCACAAAGAGCCCGCAGCAAACAAACGCGCCCACCAAGACAGTCAACGCAAAGACCACCGACACCAAGACTGCCGACGCCAAGGCCCCCTCGGCCACAACTGGCACGAAGGTCACCGAGCCGACGAAGTCCGACACGTCTCAGACCAAAGTAGCCACTGTCTCCAAGGCGGTCGTTGACGCGCAGTCCAAAGTCACCAAGACCCTCGCGGCCAAGAAGGTCGCACAGTCGGACGACGATGCGGCAGCGGCAAATCTCAAGAAAGTAATCCAGACTGCAACGGCGGCAGCGTCTACCAAGCCTGCGGACACCACGGGGGCCAGCACCTCCACTGTCGGCTTCTTCAATAAAATTGGATCGGCGGCGACGCTCCTCACAGACCCGAGCTACCAGCCGTGGCTCAAGCAGCACCCAGAATGGGAGAAGCTGGGAGTGACCAACGACTCCACCACCATGGCGAATATGCTCGCCTCGGTCGAGGGTCTGCGCGAGCTCAATAAGCTCCGCGCCTCGCTCGGGCTCGGCCAACTGAAGGTATCTGCCTGGCTCACGGCCGACGCGCAGTCGCACGCTGACTACTCGGGTGGAGAATATTGGGATCTCGGCAAGTACTCGCACGCCAATCAGGACTACCCGAACCTCCCTCTCAACTCGGCCGAGAACATCGCCATCGACTACTCGTGGGCCAAGGCCTACAAGGCCTGGTACGACGACGAGAAGGTGATCTGGGACGCGGCCGCCGCCAAGAACCCCAAGCTCACCAGCTACCTCAGCGATCCCAGCGGCGCTTACAAACTCTACAAGAGCAACAACGCGCTCTATGAACAGGTCGGTCACTACCTCAACATCATCGATCCGACGCTGAAGGTGATGGGGATGGCACAGTCGTACAGCGCGCGGATGGGGCAGTTCTCCTACTCGCAAGACATGAGCTACGCCGCCATCAAAGGCGAAAAGCTCTACACAGTGGACGAGTGGGAGGCGCTTGTTCGCTCCGCAATCCACGCGAACGCGACCAAGGCCGTGGACGTGTCAAGCAATGCGAAGGTCAAGGCAGCAACTGCTGCAAAGAAGTCGGCAGACGCCAAGCTAGCGGCGGCAACATCCGCCTTCAACTTGGCGGAGTCCAGCCTCGCCTCGCTCATGCGGGCACCGTCGTCGCAGCAGACGCACAGCACAACGAAGACTCCGACAACGCCGAAGACTGCGAAGACTCCGACGGTCACGAAGACTCCGAGGACTGTAACTGTTACGAAGACGCCAACTGCTCCGAAGATTTCAACAGTTCCAACGACGCGCACTTCAACCACGACGAAGACTCCTGCCGCAAGCCACATCGCCGGAGCGCAGACGCCCGTCACCACCCACACCGTCGTCAAGAGGTCCGATGGCGGCTCCAACACCACTCGCAGTGCGGATGCGAGCGCCAAGGCAAAGTTGTACGCAGCGATCCATTCGGCGACGAAGGAGAGCGCTAAGGCCAAGAAGACGATCGACCACACCGAATATGCGGAGGCCTCGGACGGAACGTTCACCGCATTGCCGCACACGGGTGCAAACGTGGCAGTGATCGCTGCACTCATGGTGAGTGCAGCACTTGCGGAGGCGGGTTCCCTCGGATTCCGCAGGCACGCACAAGGCCTGGAAGGAGAAATGAAGAACTGAGGAATTAAAGGACTGAGTTGGGAATTATCAGTCCGCAACGAATTGCACGAGGCCAGTGAGGCGGTCGGCCGTGGCGGGGATCATTTAAGTTCTGCCACAGCCGGTACGCCCACTGGCCTCTGTGACTCGCCGGACTTGCGCGACTCGCGGATTTGAGTAATATCTTTACTTGGCTCAAGTCTTCATTAAGGCCTTTGCCCCTGTAGCTCAGTTGGCTAGAGCAGCGGACTCTTAATCCGCGTGTCCAGGGTTCGAATCCCTGCGGGGGCACCAGGAAACCCGGAATCTCAACGATTCCGGGTTTTTTTTATTTTTCTCCATCTCAACATCTTCGACGTCCACTCATCCCTCTCACCTCTGATGAGCAGATTCCGCATCTAATGAGCGGATCCCACCGAATAAATCCCCGAAAAACGAGAATTCCCCACGCGAAATTAATGAATCCCCCACCGTCTCAGAATTAATCCGCTCATCAGATGAAGAAACCGCACATCAGATCCCACAAACCCCACCTCACACAATCTTCGGCATGGCCGTAGTCAACGACGTGGTGAGATTCACGTGCAACAAACCCGCACCCGCATGAATTTCCACCTTCTTGAGAGTCACGGTGCGCCTCGTAGCCTCGGCAGTATCATCGTCGGTCATCGTGGCCGGCGACTTCACCGGCACCACTGCCAGATCGTTGACGGAAAACCCGGACAGAGAGGCCATCTTGGCGGCGGCCGCAAGCGAGGGAGTGAAACTCTCCTTCTCCATCACACGGTCGGCGGGAACTCCATAAGATTCGGCGATGATCTCCTTGAGCTTGCCCATCACGCCCTGGCCCGCGGTGCTGGCGGGAACCTTGGCAGCGAGATCGGCAGCAGAGGACGCCGAAACGGTCTCGACAAACTCGTCGAGTTGTGAGACGAGCGCCTCCGAACCGTCACGGAAGAGATTGCCGGCGATTGGTTCACGGAAGCCCTGTTCCTTGGCGTGTGCGCGCAGACTCGGCACCTGATCGTCCTCGCCCTCCCACAGGTTCAGCAGCGGGAAGCTAGGAATCCCCACATTTTCGAGGCGCTGAATGTGGAACGGGTAGCGCCACTGCAATGAGGGATCGTCGCGCCACGTAGAAGCGCGCGTCACCACGATGGCTGCGACCGGCCACTGTGCTCCGAACTCGCGGGAGGCGATATCGAGCCACTTCTGGGCACCCATGTCTGCGCCATACCCCGCCTCGACAAAGACGATGTCGTGGCGAGCACACGCCATCTCGACGGAGACGAGGCTCGGAATGCCAATCGAGACATTCGCGAATGGACCACAGTGCATGTAAATCGGGGAACCCTGCTCGGTCTCGAGAACGGCGGGTTGAACGGCGTCGCCCAAAACAGTGACGATCCGCTCGACGTCTGTCAGCTCGGAAGCCTTGACCGGCTTACCGTTGAGCGTCCCCACGATCATCGCGCCAATGCGCGTTGCGAGCTCGTCCATCGACTTCGACAGAGTGACAATCTGCATCATCTCCGACGTCGGTGACAGCACGCACTTCTCAGGAATATTTCCCCCCGCAACCGCGATCTTGCGCAGAGCCTTGGAAGGAACTTCGGACACGCGCGGCAGCAGGATTTCGGTGAGTTTGCCCTCTTCAAGTGCTTTCTCTGCCAAGGAAACGATGAGATTCTGTGCAGTAGCGATGCGCATCATCTCGCCGAAAAGGCCCCAATCGGCAAGTTCGGCATTCTTGAGCGAGGCCTTGCCACCGCCCGATGCACCGCCCTTGGAACCTGCCGCCGTGATGCCCATGCTGGGCTGACGCAGAACTGCCGTGGCATCGATGCCACGAGCGCGCAGGGCGTCCGTCAAAGCGACGGTTGCAGTGGTCTTGCCTTCGCCGCGAGACGCCTTCAGTGGCGTATCCGCAGTGACGAGGACGACCTTACCGTGCTTGCGCGGAACGGCTGCCCCAGTTGAAGTGCTAGCGGCCGCAGAGTTCGCAGAGTCAGCAGCGAGAGAGTCGAGGAAACCGTAAGCGTCCACCTTGGAGATGGGCCCATATGCAGAAACGAATGTGTCGAATGTGCTCATGGCGTCAGCTTACGGGACAGAGGTTACATCGAGGACACCAGAGGACAAGAGGCGCACGGACCGAAATCCGCACGCCTCTTCAGCTACTGCAAGCTACTGCAAGCTACTGCAAACTACTACTGCACATACCTCAGTTATCCGACAGGAAGAACCCGTTGTGCATCTTCATGCTGGTGGTGTAGAGCACCGCGTCCAGCAGGTTGTCGGTGTCGACGCGCAGCTGGTCTGCGAGCTTCTGGTTGGCCTGCTCGAGGCGGCGACGCACGAGCGCGTTGTCGGTGGTCGTGGCGTCGGAGGCGTCAACGGAGTTGGAAAGCGCCTTATCCGTGGCGATGACACTGGCATGGCCGTAGCCGCCGGTCTTCTCCTGGTACTGGCCGATGGCGGTCTGGTTGTCCGGGAAGTGCGCGTCGGCGAGCGCGGCGATGA
>JALCOX010000060.1 GCA_022649925.1 Bifidobacteriaceae bacterium
CGCAACGTCAAGGTGTGGGAGCAGAGCGCGAGCAAGCTGGGCAGCACGGTGGAGTTCCATCGCAACCCCGTCTTGCTTAGCGACCCCGCTAAGGCAATGGTGTCGATGCAGACGCAGGTGGTGTACAACGGCGCCGACAATGCACCTGGCATTCAGGTGCAGGCAACGCCGAGCGCGACCGGCAACCCGGGCTTCAACGTTCAGGGCTGGAACTACGTGACTAACTATGTTGGCGCGCATGCAAGCTCGAGCAACCTCGGCAAGCGCCTGGTTGTCCAGTTCACTGAGTCGGTTGACGATTGCTTCATCGGAGGCTCCAACGTGCCGTCCAATGAGGAATCGACGCCCGGCATCTATACGACGGCCGCCGCCTCGGGTACTACGTTCCCGGGCCCCAACTACAAGCAGATCGCGCAGTTCGAAGATCCGACTGTGAAGGTGCCGGCCTCTGCGGCATGTGCGACCTTTGCCGACGGCAAGGCCTATGACCTGGGCTCGCTGGACAACGGCGCGAACGGCCTGAGCAGTCTCATCCGCTCCTTCGATGGCACCAAGGCCTTCACCTTCGGCAAGATCGGCGAAACGGACCTGCAGTACAACCAGTTCGCCACCACCACCTTCATTTTGCTCAACAAGGACACTGGCGCCAAGATTGCGAAGTACGTCATCCCCGGCGCTCAAACCGGAGGGGATCCCACATTCACGTGGCTCGACGACTCCGTAAAGGTCCAGGGCACAAAGGATGTCACGTACTCAATCTTGGAGTCCGTGACGTTTGATGACACGGGCGATACGTTCGACGTCACGCCGACGTCGGGCAACGAAGCCACTGTGTACGCGCTCGTGCCCACGTTGTCCGCCTCCGATTCGGTCACATCGGCGGGCGAGGAGACGAGCCTGACTCAGAGCATCACTGGTTTCGACTGGCGTTGGATCGGCGCGACCTCTGCAGGTGACAAGAAGAACGATGTCAGCCTGGTGGTCTCCGAGAAGCCCGGCGTGAAGAAGCTGGTGTACGGTCTGGTGCGCGGCACGACACCGAGTGCGGGTACCACTGGAGGAACGGTCAACGCGACTGTTGCTCCCACTGAGAATTCCGATTTCAAGGCTGGTGTGATTCTCACCACGGCAGCCTCGGCTGATGGCACCACCGTGTATCCCGCCGACATCGACCGCGGTTTGGTCACCAGAAGCAACGGCGACGTTGCCGATGGCGACAAGATCTCGTCGTTCTCCAACGGGCATGACACAGAATTTGACGACTACGACTTCCGTATCTGGGTCACTGGGCAGAAGGTATCCTCCCTTCCGCTGACGGGTGGCCTCGGTACTGGCAGAATTTTCCTGATGGTCTGCGCCGGCATGGCACTCATTGCCGGTGCGGCTGCAGCTATCAGAAAATTCGCACTGTCTCGTAACCGAGATTAGAGCGAAAGGCTTGGCTTGCACCCGGGTGAGTTGTGTTGACTCGGGTACGAGTCGGGAAATCATAAATTAACAGAATCTGATCGCTATAGTGCTGGGTGTGATAGCCACCACATCCTCCTTCCTGGACTTGACGTATTCAGTTTCATCAACAGGAGGTGTTTTTTTGCGTCTCGATGGAAGAGTTCATTACGATGAGAATTTCCGCAAACTCGTTGTGAAGGAACTGAAGGCTGGACACGGTAAACGGTATCTCGCCTCAAAATTTTCGGTCTCCCAGGATACAGCCAGGAATTGGGTTCGCACCTATAAAGCTGCCGGCGCAGAGGGTGTGTTCAACATGGGCAACCGTAACCGAAAATACTCGTATGCGACGAAGGTCGCTGCGGTGCGGGATCATATTGAGAACGGTGTCAGCACTGCGGATGTGATGGTCATCTACTCAATTGCCAGTTCTGCGTCACTTGGGCGCTGGTATCGGCTCTATCGCGAGGGTGGTGCTGAAGCGTTGAAGTCAAAGCGGGAACAGCAGAGAGAAGCCCGCAGTGCCGCGCAAGGGAACCGGTCAGAGAGCCGGAAACCCGGCGGAGCGGTAGCTCGGCAGACAGGCACACAGAACAAGCCACAAAACGTTCGGCCGAAGAAAGCGTTACTCGCGCAGAATAGTTAAATTGACTTGTTCACAAGCCCCCGGTATAAATAATCATGAGCGGGGCAGAGACTCGCTCATGGGCTCAATTCGGTTGAGCCGGCCACGGAAGAGGAAGAGACGTGGTTACAGTTTGAACGCCAAATGAGTCGTTCATGAAGGGGAGGAGGGGTCAATGCAACCCCAATGCAGTCAGATGGATGGGACGGGTTATAAGTCCCCTTACTTTTTGCATTCTTCTCAAGTGATCAATCTCAGTGCTTCACCTGTCAACCTCGCGAATGCTAGAGCATTCTTTTCTCGTGTGAAGGTCCTGGTGCTTTAACACCTTTAAGTGGAGGGATTTCAGGATACTGCCGAGTCAGGAGTCGTAATTCCTGGCGGTGACGCCTTGGGGGCATGTGAATGAAGAGATTGCACGTCGGTTTTGTAAAAACCGATTCGGTGAATAGGCGCCGAACCGTTACGGGTCTTTTCGTTTTTTTGCTTGCCGTGGCGACGCTTGGAACGGTTGCTATTTCTCCCTTGCTCAGTGCTCAGGCTCAGGATCCCACCGACACAACTCTCTCAGACGATTTCTTGAAGTCCGCCGACGGCAGCGCCCTCGAAAAGCAGTCAAGCCAAGAGGCTCTGTGGACCGGGCAGAAGGTAACGCCGAGTGCCGATAAGCGTTCGGCGACCGTCACTCAGAGCATGTACACCACCGGAAATGTCGGTAACGGTGCGGCGAAGCCAACCGACCTCGTTTTCGTGCTAGACGTGAGCTACAGCATGAACGCCAGTTTGTCGAGCATGATGAACGGTGTGAAGGCGCTCATCAAGAGCACACAGGAACAGTCGGACCCTGCGGTGTGCCAGGCGAATCTCGGGGCTAACTGCAAGCTCACAGCGCCGGTGAACAATCGCATCTCCGTGGTTCTCTTCTCCGGCGCCGGCAGAGACGCCGCCAATTCGGTCGTCGCCCCAACCATGACCTATCCCTTCAACACATACCCTGGGCTCGCCACACCTCAGTCCGTGAGCGACGATACCTCAGGTGCGTTCATCTCCATGACAGACAGCACCGCCACGTCGACCCTTATCAGCGACTTAGGGAAAGTTGCCGTCAATAACGCCTCTGGGAAAACCAATGTGCTGCAGGCCATTAAAAACGGTGCCAACCAGGGAAAATTCACTGCCAACGGCAGCGCTACCCAAACCGGCGACGGCATGAAGCAGGCCTACGACGTCCTCAACGGTCAGGGCGATTCGGATCACGCGAAGCAGGTCATCCTCTTCACCGATGGCGTGCCCGGCAACAACGACTGGACTAAACGCAACACGGGCAACAACAACACGGATGCCGCCTATCAGTCCAGCGAAGCGATCAAGTACGCCAATCAAATGGCGAACTCGCTGGGTGCGACAGTTTATTCGGCGGGCTATTTCTCCGACAGCACGGGCACAATGGGCTCGGACTGGTGGGATTCCGAGTCCGACTGGGAAACGACCGACTTCACGAACTTCACCGCAGGGGCTTATGACCCGGCGTTGACGAAACGATTCTTGGAAATGGTCTCCTCCAACATATCCTTCTCGGACTCCGTGCTGGCAGACGGCTACGCGACCCCGTTGATGAACACCAAGGAGGGCACGGACTGGACCTTGAAAGTCACCGATGCTGACTCCGATTACATCCGCTTCGCCACACAAGCCTCAGAGCTCGAGGACATGTTCTCCAACATGATTCCCAAAGTGGACAAGGCGGGCGTCGCTCTCGACAGCAACGCCGTCATCAACAATCTTGTCGCCACCGGGTTCAACGTGCCGCGAGACTCCAGCGGTGCCATAGATACCGCGGCAATCAAGGTATATGAGGAGGCGGCCACCGACCCCGGCGACTCCGCCGGCGGCACGAGCCCGACGTTTGACAATTCCTTTGTCGAGCTGGCCCCCAACGCCGCCAGCAGCGACACGGTGACAGTGAGCGCTTCAGATGACGCCGCCCACCCCGGCTATCGTGTGACCGGATGGGATTTTGCGGGCAACTACATCGGCACGCATACCAGCGGCTCCGAAGCAACTGGCAGTGCTGCGGGCGGCACAGGGTCCTCCACGAGCGGAGGCTCGGGTAACGCCTTCTACGGACGCCGACTCGTCATTCAGTACACGGTGAGTGCAGATACGAATACTGACGGCGACGATCTCACGCTCAACGACGTCTCGGGCGGTGCGGGTAGCTCGGGCATTGTGGAAGGCGACATCACGGCGGCCTTCGGAACTATGACAATGGACGTTCCGCCCCTTGCGGACAACTCGTGGATTCCAGGCTGCACGGTGGACGCAAGCGCCGGTGTGTGCCTGGGCAAGCGCGTCGACAAGGTCTCTGGTTCGGACACGGACTTCACGGTTACTTTAAGCGTCTACGCGCTCGGCTCGCTCAATTCTGCGGGCAAAGACACAGTGACCAATTCGGCGATCACCGACGCTACGAATATTGTGGACTTCCCCTCGGGCTATTTCTCTGTGGCGAAGAACGCGAGTGACGTGCGGATGTGGGAGCAGAAGGCGACTCTGTACAACGCGTCAACCGGAGCCGTCAAGTTCGCCGATCCGTTGGATCAGTCGGCCCCAAATCTGAGCAACGGCACGGATGGAATCTCGGTCACCTTCCCCGGTGCCGCAAAGAGTGGGTATGCGGGAAGCAATAAGATCTACGGACCCGAGGTCTCAGGCTGGGGTTTGGCCACCAACTACGTCGGTGAGCACTCCGATTCGGCCTCTGCGGGCAATTACGGCAAGCGCATCATCATTCAGTTCACTGAAAAGATGAACTCAACGTTCCTCGGGGGCAAAAAAGTCCCCATGAACTGGGTCGACATGTCCGGGCTCACTGACGATGCACCTGGGTCCTCCGCGACGTATCTCGCGAAATTCCCCAGCGTCACCAAGGATTTTCCGCTCTCCTCCGAGGCCATCAAGCTCCGCAGCGGCAAGGCCTACTATGGCGGCACGTACGATCTCGAGAACGTCGTGCGCGTCCAAGACGGCAGTGAGCTCAAGTTTGATCAGCATCCCGATGGCACGCGGGACAACGACTATGTGGACATCAAGTTCACGATGATGAAGATGCCGATCGCGGATCCGGAGAACGGTTTTCCCGGTGGTTCTCAGACTACCGTCGTGATGTCGGTGTGGAGGCTCGAGCACGGGACGACGGAAGGTGTGGAGACCCCCATTTCTACCGACGGGAAAGAGATGACCGTCGGCATGAACGACATCACCCTCACCGCCGCCGGCATGGCGGAGTTCGCGGATGGATCGAGCACGTCGCCCTCCATGCTCGGACCTGCAACGACGACGATCTACACGATGACGCCGCAGGTGAAAGTCAAGGATTCCTCGATCTCCCTAGGCAGCACCACCAAGGTGAGTGACAACATTGACGGATGGACGTGGCATAACGCGACGCTATCCGATGACCAGTTGAGCGCCTTGCCCCTCGCTTCCGACAAGGTGACGGGTGCGAGTGGGAAGGACAGCAGTCCCCTCGACGTTGAGGTGACGTGTGTGCGCAGCGGGTGCCAATCTGGCGCGGTCGCCGACAACGACGCCTCCCTGACGCCAGAGACCACCGCCAACTTGACTGTCACAGGGCTCAAGCTCAAAAATGCTAGTGGTACCAGCATCGAAGCGACACTGGACGGGGACATGGCCCTTTCGGTGGTGGCGGACCATTCCACGGTGAGTGACGACGATAAGTCTTCTGCGCTCGTGGCCAGCGATGCGGATTCCAGCTTCGATCCAACGGCAGACGCGAACTTCTCGATATACGTTCTCGCACAGCGAGTTTCGTCGCTGCCGCTCACTGGCGGTATGGGGACGGGGCGCATGTTCTTGATCCTGGCTCTGGGCTTGCTGCTCGTCGCGCTCGTCGCTCTTCCGGTGGCACTCTTCCTTCGGCTCAGACGATAATTGCATCGTCGCGGTAGAATCTTAGAGTTGCCCGGTGGGAGAGTTGGGAGCAGGACGACAAGAGAGGATCAAGGCCAGTGACAAGTGCGCGAAATGACGAGACGACACCAGCAGTGACGGTGCCTGCGTCTCAGTCAGCTGAGTCAGGTGGTGAAGCGTCTTCGGCGAAACCGGCCTTCAGTCCCACACTGTGGAATAGGGTCATCGACCCCGATGGAACGCTTGCCGAGCGCAATCGCTTGAGGCGTAAGGCGTTGCGCAGGTCGCACCTCTTTGCCCTCGTTGCAATTCTTATGATGCTGTCCGCCATCATCGTGGGCGCGTGGCCCGCCTCGCAGTGGGTGATCAGCTCCAACAATCAGGCGCGCATCGCGGCAGAGATCGCGGCCCGAGTCGAAGGTTGGCCGTACCCCAAGGCGGAGGATGCGCTGCGCAAGGCGCGTGACTACAACAAGAGGCTTGCACAACACGATCAGTGGACGCTCGGCGAGGTCGCCGATCCGTTCCTGACGGCCTCTGGCAAGACCGAGGCCTCCAATTCAGAGGCAACGGCCTCTGCGAAGGACAAGGAATATCAGTCGCTGCTCGACGCAGGCAACGGAATCATGGGCTCGATCAAGATTCCCAAGATCAGCGTGAATCTGCCGATTTACCACGGAACCTCGCAGGAGGCTCTCGAAAAGGGTGCTGGACATCTGTACGGAAGCTCGCTCCCGGTCGGAGGTAAGAGCACGCACTCGGTGCTGACCGGTCACCGCGGCATGGTGTCGGCGCTGATGTTCACTCGCCTCGACGAGATGGTGGTCGGCGACGCCTTCTACATCAACGTGATGGGTGAGACTTACGGCTACAAGGTGGACCGCATCTCGGTCATCGAACCTACTGATACCTCCAAGCTACGCATCGTCAAGGGCGAGGACCGCGTCACGCTTATGACATGTACGCCCTACGGTGTCAACACTCAGCGCCTCCTCGTGTCGGGTGTGCGCGCCTCGATTCCTCTGGGCGTCCCCGAGCCCACCGCCGGCTTCGACTGGTGGATCATCGCGCTGGTGGCAGCGCTTCTCGTGCTGTTGTGGCTGATCGCCGCACTCACGTGGCTTCATCGGTGGGGTCGTTGGATGCTCATGCATCACGCTGGAGAACGTCGCGGCTACTGAGCGCCGCTGTTCCAAGACTTTGAACGTTCTGATAGTCTTGAGCTGCGGTGACGGAATGGCGCGCTACCGTCTACTGGACGAGGACGTCGTCGGCAGATGTTTGAGGTTATGTGCAGTTGCTTGAGGTTGCGTGAAGCAGGGAAGGCTGAACGATGGTCAGTATCCGCGATGTTGCAAAGGTCGCTGGCGTCTCACACCAGACCGTTTCCAACGTTCTCAATACGCCCGAGATTGTTTCCGAGGCGACGCGAGAGCGCATTAACAAGGCAATTAAGCTCCTTGGGTATAAGCCCAATGCCGCGGCTCGACGTCTGCGCTCGGGTCACTCGGACGTCATCGCACTGGGCATTGCCCCCGGAAGCGACCACGCGCCGTCGCCTATCTTTGACTCGTTTATGCATCAGCTCGCCGCCGCCGCAGGCAACGACGGCAAGAAGGTCATGCTGTACGCCAAGACCGACCAAGAACACGACATTGCCCTCTTCGAGAGCTTGCAGGAGCAATCGGATGTCGACGCCATTGTGCTCAGCGGGCTCGAGGACCAAGACGCTCGGCCGAAATGGTTGCTCGAGCACCAGCAGCTGTTCGCGCTGTTCGGCCGCCCGTGGAACATCGAGCTCGATCAGGCCGGGCAGATTCCGTGGGTGGACGTCGACGGATTCTCTGGCATGAAGGAGATCACCAAGAGGCTCATCGAGGCTGGTCGCACGCACATCGGGTACGTAGGCTGGGAGCCCTCCACGGGTGTTGCGACGGATCGCTACGACGGGTGGAAGGCCGCGCTTGACGAGGCACACTTCGACTACGCCGCAAATCCTTATGAACTTGAGACATGGACCGAATCGGTGGAAGAGGAGTTGGGTGCCGGCCTCGATGCTACGGCGACGCTGTATGAGCGCCACCCGGACTTGGACGCGATCGTGTGCCCCTCCGACAACATCGCCGTGGGGGCGCTGCTCGCCAGCAGCCGCCTCACCAAATATGCAGTGGTCGACGATGCGCGCAATTCCACGATTGCCGACCGGCCAATCATTGTGACGGGTTTCGACAACTCTCGTCTGGCGCGCTCCTTTGCCTTCCCCTCGGTCTCTCAACCGTTGGACCAGGTGGCCGACGAGCTTGTTCGCATGATTCGTGAAATCCTCAAGGGCGTGAAGGTGACGAACGAGCCGCGCTGGCATCGCCTGTTCAAGCCGTCCGTCGTGTGGCGCGACGTGGCGACGCACGAATAAGAGGGGTGTGTGGGGTGCTTACCCCGGGTGTGAGCACCCGGTTTGGCATGCAAAGGCGATTTTTGTGAACTTTTTTCTGAGCACAGACGGTGCGCGCTCGCCAGAACCGCGTCATTGCAACAACTGTGGCCGACACTTTTCCGGGTGCCTCAGAAAAAGTTCACAAAAATCGGTGATGGCTGCTTAGTCGTTGATTTCAGCCTTGTAGAAGTTGATGTAGGAGCGACTTGGGGTCGGGCCGCGCTGACCTTGGTAATGAGAACCCGTCGACGAGGAACCGTAGGGATGTTCGGCGGGGGAGGACAGCTGGAAGAAGCACATCTGGCCGATTTTCATTCCTGGCCACAGCTTCACAGGCAGGGTGCTCACGTTCGACAACTCGAGCGTGATATGGCCCTCGAAGCCCGGGTCGATGAAGCCCGCAGTGGAATGAGTGAGAATGCCGAGCCGGCCCAACGAGCTCTTGCCCTCGAGGCGGGCGGCAATGGCGCCGGAGAGTTTCACATATTCCCAGGTGGAGCCCAACACGAACTCGCCGGGGTGGAGAATCCAAGGTTCGTCCGGCCCCACTTCAAAACGCTCGGTGAGATCACCCTGATCTTCTGCCGGGTCCACGTACGTGTACTCGTGATTGTTGAAGACGCGGAAAAAGCGATCGAGGCGCACGTCAATCGAGGCGGGCTGGACCATTTCAGGGGTGTAGGGATCGAGGCTGACGTCCTTTGAATCGATAGCAGCGCGAATATCGCGATCGCTCAGCAGCATAATTCTCCTTCGTGGAAGTCGGACCACTCTCATCTTGCACTCCCATCATGATAAAGGCAAAGTGTGGCACATGAGGGGCACATGCTTCACATGTGGGGCAAATGCGGCGTATGAGAGGGGTGCCGCACCGAATTTTCCAGCTCGAAAGTGCAACACGAGGTTCGAAAGTGCATTGCACGATACGGAAGTGTATTGCACAGCACGAAAGGCACTCCGGCCTTTTACACACGCAAATCTTGAGAAAAATGTCGGTGGAATATCGCGGGTTTCAGCTCTGCAGAATCGGGAACCCGCAGTGTTTCAAAGTGGCCTCTACCTTTCGGGCCTCGCAATGCACTTTCCAGGAGTCCAATTACCTTTCGAAGAGGCAATAAACATTCTTCTGGTCAGGGAAAGGGATTTGTAGTCCATAGAATTTCTCGTTCAAGGAGAATTCATCACCGCGGTCAACCAAACCGATAGAGTGGAAATATGACAAGCGATGCAAAGAAGCTGCGTATTACCACGGTGCAGTGGTCACCCAACGGTGGCTCCACGAATCCGCACAAGCCAATCTTCCTCGGACTCCATGGGTGGGGCTCAGATGAGCGGGATTTCGCCGACCTCCTGCAAGTCATTGCACCGTACAACGACTATGCATCTCTGCGCGCCCCCATTCCTCTGTCGGACATTTACCCGACCATGGTGGCAGGCCAGACCGGTTTTTCGTGGCTGCACCAGATGATGCCACAGGGAGATCAGCTCGACCGCGAGGCCTTCGCCGGCGCGCAGGCCATCAACGAGTGGGTGAGCGTGAATATCCCAACGGAGCGCGACGTCATCCCCCTCGGATTTTCGCAGGGCGGGCTCATGGTGACCCAGCTGTTACGCACGAATCCGGAGCGCTTCCGTGCGGGAGTGGTCCTCTCGGGTTTCCACGCTCCGGGCAATCTCCCCGAGACGTGCCCCGCCGAGGATCGTGTCGGCGACCTTGAAATTCCGGTGTTCTTCGGTTTTGGAGACGCTGATGAGGTCGTGCCGCGCTATGAGCTCTACGCGACGAGTGCATGGCTCGAGGAGCATACGTACCTCAAGGAGAAGAGCTATTCGGGTTTGGGTCACGGCGTGTTCTACCAGGAACTAGACGACTTGCGAGTCTGGCTTTCCGACATGAATATCACCAGCGGACTCATGTAGTTACTTATGTAATTAAGAGCGCAGCTCAGGCCGCGGTCTCATCAGTCTCGCTAGTCTCATCGGCCCCATTGACCTCGTCAGTTGCGTCAGTGCCCGTGTCGGCGCCTGTTCCGGTCTCCGCCTCTGCGATTCCGTCTGCCGCTGCACTTGCGGGCGTGGCCGCCTTTCCCGCGGCCTTCTCTGCCTCGCGTGCCGCGCGCTCGGCCTCTTTTCTGATGCGGTTCTTCGCGGCGGCGGACTCGTAGCGCAGCTCGGGCTTTGCATCCATGCGGCTCAGCCCGTTCCACGCCAAGTTCACGACGTAGGCGGCGAGCTGCTCCTTGCTCACTCGCTGCCGATCTGCCCAGTATTGCCCGGTGAAGACCGTCATTCCGACGAGCATCTGCGCGTAGTAGGGAGCTCCCTTGACTGGAATCTTGTGCCGCTTGAAAGTGGCGGAGAGCAAGTCTTCGACGCGCGTGCTGACGTCGCCGAGCAGCGAGCTGAACGAGCCGGTGGGATCGGTGGACGGCGAGTCGCGCACGAGGACTCTGAATCCTTCGGAGTTTTCCTCGATGTAGGTCAGGAGCGCGAGGGCCGCCTTCTCTAAAATGTGGAGAGGATGATCGTCGGGGTCGTCAAGTGTCGAGATGAGTGCGTTGGTGAGGGCTTGCATCTCGCGGTCCACGATGACGGCGTAGAGTCCCTCTTTCCCGCCGAAGTGTTCGTAGACGATGGGTTTGCTCACCTGCGCTGCAGTGGCGATCTCCTCTACGCTGACGGCCTCGAAGCCCTTATCCGCAAAAAGGGAACGTCCGACCTCGATGAGCTGTGCTCGTCTCTGTGCAGATGTCATACGCGCCGACTTATGTGCCATATGAACAAGGATATACGGGTGAGTAAACCTGAAATAGGCAGGAATCGTGCGTCATTTGTGCGCTTTGCCTACTTTTCGGCGTCAAATATGGCAGTATTTGAAGTGTGTGGATTGCTATTCTGATTTGGTTCCTCGTTCTTATCGCCGTCGCCGTGGCGGTGCTTGCGCTTGCCCGCGCCGAATCGCATCGAGATGCGTTCTCTGCGAGCATCCCCGA
>JALCOX010000061.1 GCA_022649925.1 Bifidobacteriaceae bacterium
TGAGCATGGCGGCGCTGTTGGCGTAATGCGTCTTGCGATACGCATCCAGGGCGACCAGGGTGTTGTGGTCGAAGGCCTCCAGCATCGTGGGGTAGACGCCTGAATTGCGAATGTCCTCCACTGCGCGTGCCAAGGTGTCCATCGAATCGAAGGAGGCGACGCCCATCAGAGGTGTGCCGAGCGGAATTGGCATCAGCTTGACGGTGATCTCGGTGATGACGCCCAAGGTTCCTTCGGAGCCGACGAACAGGTGTGTGAGGTCGTATCCGAAGGCCTGCTTCAGGGTGCGTCCGCCGAGCTTGAGTTCGCGGCCGTCAGCGAGAATGACCGTCATTCCCAGCACGTTGTCCTTGGTGGAACCGTACTTCACCGTGCTCATCCCGCCGGCGTTGGTCGCGACGTTGCCGCCAATACCAGACGTCGTCTTGGAACCTGGGTCCGGAGCGAAAAACATCCCCTGGGCACGTGCGGCCTTGTCGAGGTCCGAGTTGAGGACGCCCGCTTCGACCACTGCGAGGGAATCGTCGTGATTGATCTCGAGGATTTTGTTCATCTTGGCGGTGGAAAGCAGAAGCGAGCCCGCGATGCCGTCAGCGCCGATCACGGTGGAGGTGAAGTAGTCCTGAGTGACGACGGGCCGATGGAACTTGCGTGCTGTGCGCAACACTCCCTGGACGTCCAAAGAGCTATGCGCCTCGATATAAGCCAGTGCCCTTCCGCTGTGCTCATCGCTGACGAGAGGACTGAACGAGTGGGCCACCAGCGTCTTTGAATCCGTGTAGACGGTACCGGTGCTCACTTGAGTGCGCAGATAATTGATGATTTCTTCATCGTCATAAGCGGTGAAAGCAGACATGGTGCATACTCCTTTGTTTCGCGTATCTGACTGCCACCATAGTTCGCACGCGGGCTGAAGAGAATGGGGTGAGGGCAATCTCACTTTTCGGCGCAAAGACTTGTCGAGACTATTCTCATTTGTTGTCGTCAGCTGTCTTTTTCTCTCTGCCCCGATATCAGGAAAGGAGCTGTAGCGGAACAGGCGCGGAGGTGCGTCGTCTCATGGTGGGAGAATATCAGGTAGTTCTCTGAACAATCTGATGTGTCGCTGACTTTTCCGAATCTGCCCACGTGTAGAGTGATGATGGTCGTGAGCAAGGGGAGGAATCGAATGGGACGGCAGCAGCGAGCGGAGGCTGGCGGACTTCTTGGTGCTCTCATCGCCGCAATTCTCAGCTTCGTGACTATCCGCGGATACCTTCAGTACGCACCCTCACAGTGGCTCGTCTCCTCGCGCATCTTCTTCGTCGCTGCGGGCGTCGTCGCGATCTGTGCGATCGTCGCCTTTATCGCAGGGTATTCACGCCTTTCCGAATCGTGGAGCCTATCGCGAGGATGGTTCGTTCCCCTCCGCAGACTCTTTGAAGTTCTTTCATTGTCCGTAGTTTATGGGGCGACGGTTTTTCTCTCGTCCTTCGTGGTTCTCAGCGTCATCAACACCATGATCGGCATCCAACTGGGAGGCGACTACCTCGTTGCCATCGTGGTTGGCGGCGCCACCATCATGGGCTACTTCGGCTACGTCCAAGGCGAGCTCCTGACCGCCAAAACGGTGGCGAGCCTGTTGCCTCTCTTTGTGCTCTCTGGAGTTGGCACCGCGGGCCTGACCACCGACGATCCCAACTGGTGGCACAACAATTTCTCTCAGTTGGGCGACAACGTCACCTTCGCCGCCTCGATGTTCAACCTCACGCTTGTTCTCGCCGGTGTCTGCGTGATCATCATCAGTTACTTTGCCGTCTACGAACTCCTGGCCTCCCATCAGCAGTACGTCACGTGGCGACACCGCGCAAACCTCCCCATCGATCCCTCGGAAATCGACGACACCGTTGAAGAAGCCTCCGCCGAAGCGGACGCCGACCCCGACCGTCCCTCGGGTGAGGAACTCCCGGCGCGACTGGTCAACGAAAAATCGACGCGCGTCTCCCACTTCCGGCTCCGCACACGCATTCTCATGGTGCTCCTCGCTTTGTCGGGAATCTCACTCGCCGGCGTGGGTGTGTTTCGCTACACCCCGCACCCGCTTCTGCACGACCTCTGCGCTCGCGGCATGATGCTGCCGATGTGTCTCTTGCTGATCTCCCTGCCGTGGTTGGCACCGCAGCTGTCGAAGATGGTGTTTATTACGAGCGATTTGGTGCTCGTGATCATTTCCGTCTACGGCATCATGTGGGTGCAAGGCCAGACCACGCTGACTAACGTCGAGGCCATCACCTGGATTCTGTTCATGGCGTGGTTTATCGTGTTTTCGCGTCAGGTGGCAGCGCTCGAGGCTGACCGTGTCTACGCACAGCTCAAATATGACGGCAGTTCGGGCGAGGCCATCGAGTCGAGGCTTTCCCCCAACAAGTGAGAGTCTTTCCGTCCTGCGCACGTGTTCGCTTTGTGCACGAGCCCGTTCAGCGAGAGGCACCTTCCAAAAGCAGGAACGAATGTGGCTGGGCGGTCACGACGAATCCGGCTCCGAGACTCATCTGAGGGCCGTGGGGTCGGAAGGTGTCCACGACGAGCTGCCACTTGTCACCGTAATTGTCAGAGGGCAGCGTGAACTGAATCGGTTCGTAGTAGGAATTGAAAATCAGAAGAAAATCATTGTCGACGAGTGGTTCACCCAGCACGTTTGTCTCGACAATGTCGTGCCCGTTGAGGAACACCATGACGCTGAGCGCATGAGAATTTTCCCAGTCCGCGCGATCCATCACGGCCCCCGTGTGATCGAACCATTCGACCTGCGGCACGGTGTGTGAGGTATCTCCCGCCTTGCGCCCGGTGAAGAAACGGCGACGGTGCAACACCGGGTGGCGTCTGCGCAAGTGGATCAGCTTGCTGGTGAAGTCACAGAGCTCCTGCTGTTCCTGGGTGAGGTTCCAATCGAACCAAGAGATTCCGTTGTCTTGGCAATAAGCGTTGTTGTTGCCGCCCTGTGTGCGCCCGATTTCGTCGCCCCCGCAGATCATGGGCACGCCTTGGCTCAGCAGCAGCGTGGAGAGAAAGTTGCGCCGCTGGCGCGCTCGCAGGTCGGCCACGTCCTCGATGTCGGTGGGGCCCTCCACTCCGCAATTCCACGAGCGATTGGAGGACTCGCCGTCGCGGTTGTCTTCCAAATTGGCTTCGTTGTGCTTGTCGTTGTAGCTCACGAGGTCGTTGAGGGTGAAGCCGTCGTGGGCTGTGATGAAGTTGATGGAGGCGACCGGCTTGCGCCCGTCGGATTGATAGAGGTCGGAAGACCCCATGATGCGACTGGCGAATTCTGGCAGGGTTGAGGGCTGTGAGCGCCAGAAATCGCGTGTGGTGTCGCGGAACCTGCCGTTCCACTCGCTCCAGCTCGCGGGGAATCCACCCACCTGATAACCGCCCGACCCCAGATCCCAGGGTTCGGCGATGAGTTTGACCTGAGAAATCACCGGGTCCTGCTGAACGATGTCGAAGAAGGCGGAGAGCTTGTCGACTTCTTGAAACTGACGTGCCAGGGTTGCAGCGAGGTCGAAGCGGAAGCCGTCCACGTGCATTTGCGTGACCCAATACCGCAGCGAGTCCATGATGAGCTGCAGCGTGTGCGGCGAGCGCATGAGCAGCGAATTACCCGTGCCGGTCGTGTCAAAATAGTGGCGCTGATCGCCGTCGACGAGACGGTAGTATTCCTGGTTGTCGATTCCTCGGAAACTCAGCGTAGGCCCCATGTTGTTGCCCTCGGCGGTGTGGTTGTACACCACGTCGAGAAGTACTTCGATGCCAGCGGCGTGGTATGACTTCACCATTGACTTGAATTCGTTGACCTGCTGGCCGTAGTCGCCTGAGCTTGAGTAGGCGTTGTGGGGTGCGAAGAATCCGATGGTGTTGTAGCCCCAGTAATTGGTGAGGCCCTTCTTGAGGAGGAAGGAATCGTTGACGAATTGATGAATCGGCATGAGTTCGATGGCCGTGACGCCCAGCTCGGTGAGATGGTCGATGACGCTAGGGTGCGCCATGCCGGCGTAGGTTCCGCGAATGTCGTTGGGGACGTTGGGGTTGAGGTTGGTCATGCCGCGCACGTGTGCCTCGTAGATGACGGAGTCGTTGTAGGCGGTCTGTGGGCGACGGTCGTTTCCCCAGTCGAAATAAGGGTTGATGACGACGGATTTCACCATGTGGGGTGCGGAGTCGAGATCGTTGATGCGCGTGAGGTCTTCTGGCGTGTCGAAATGGTAGGAATAGAGGCTCTCATCCTCGTCGAGATCGCCTTGAATGGCCTTGGCGTAAGGGTCGAGCAGGAGTTTGGCGGGGTTGCATCTCAGGCCGTATTGGGGGTCGAAGGGGCCGTGGATGCGATAGCCGTAGCGTTGTCCCGGTTGGATCCCGGGCAAATAGCTGTGCCAGATGTGGGAGTTCTGCTCGGTGAGAGGGATACGGGTCTCGGTGCCGGCCGTGTCGAAGAGACAGAGCTCAACCTTTTCGGCGACTCCGGAGAAGATGGCGAAGTTCGTTCCCACACCGTCGAAGGTGGCGCCTAGTGGATACATTTTTCCTGGACGAATGTTCAAGCCTCGTGTCATGCCTCAATTATCTCAAGCTCGACGACCATTTCCGGCCAGCTCCTCCACAAGCGTCCCTCTGAGACGTCGAAATACTAACTTATTGACGTCCCTCTAAGATGAAGGCATGACACAACACGATTCTTCTTCCGCTTGGCGTGCGCCGGTGGCGAAGGCGCCACTGCACGCGAGCGTTGAAATTTCCGGCAGCAAGTCTCTGAGTAATCGGTATCTCGTTTTGGCGGCGCTGAGCACCACTCCGACAATTCTCGAAGGATTGCTCCTCAGCAGAGATACTGAGCTCATGATGAAGGCGCTGCGCAGCCTTGGCGTCGGCATCGAGCAGGACTTCGACACTCCCACGACCGTGCGGCTCACTCCGCCCGCCTCGGGGCATTTCACTGGCAACGTCTCCGTGTTCTGCGGCTTGGCGGGAACGGTCATGCGTTTCGTGCCAGGGCTCGCACTCTTCGCCGACGGTCCCGTGCGGTTCAGTGGCGACGAGCAGGCCAGTGCGCGTCCGATGAAACCGGTTCTTGACGGGCTTGAACAGTTGGGGGCACACGTCGAATATGAGGGTGAGGTCGGGCGGTTACCCTTTACCGTCGTGCCACCTTCCACCCTCGCGATGGCGGCTCAGGCGCAGGTTTCTATCGATTCTTCCGGATCTTCGCAATTCATCTCTGGTCTGTTGCTCGTTGCGTCGAGACTTCCGCGGGGTTTGCGGCTGACGCACACCGGTGAAAAATTACCGAGCATGCCTCACATCGCCATGACGGTCGCTGACGTTGAGGCCGCCGGCGGTTCGATTTCCTCTCCCGACCGGGGAGTGTGGGACGTTGAACCCTCAAGTCTCGACCTCGCCCCCGTCATCGTGGTGGAGCCGGACCTTTCCAATGCGGCGCCCTTCTTGGGAGCGGCGCTCCTGGCCGGGGGATCGGTGTCCGTTCCCCGCTGGCCGGAGCAGACGACTCAGCCCGGGGCCCTTCTTCCGGCGATCCTGGAGAAGTTCGGGGCGAAAGTGACCGTTGACGCGGATTCTTCTGGCAGACGGACTCTGACAGTTACTTCCGATGGGCATATTCGTGGTCTCGGAGACCTCGATCTGTCGGCCGCGGGGGAAATTGCCCCCAGCATCGCAGCGTTGACGATTTTTGCGGACGCACCCACCTCTCTCGTTGGCATTGCACATTTGCGCGGTCATGAGACGAATAGATTGCGCGCACTCGTCACCGAGATCAACCGCATTGGTGGCAGTGCGCAGGAGCTTGATGACGGCATCGCAGTCACGCCGGGTACCGCGGAGAATTCGGAGGGGACGGCGGGCCTTCATGGCGCGCGGATGGAGACCTATGCCGATCACCGCATGGCGACCTTCGCGGCGATGATCGGACTCAGGGTCTCCGGAATCGACATCGTTGACGTGGAGACCACCCGCAAAACGCTGCCCGATTTCGTGGGCATGTGGTCGGCAATGCTCGCCCAGCACCAAGATAAGAGGAATTAGAATGACGCCTGACAGCATAGATACCTTCATCCATACGCTCAAGACCGCCTATGCGGACGATCTCAGCCTCGCCATGCAGCTGGCGGATGCTGCGGACGTGATAACGACGGCGCGTTTCGGGGCGATGGACCTCCATGTTGAGCAGAAACCGGATCACACTCCCGTGACGGACGCCGACAAAGCGACCGAGGCCCGCATTCGAGAAATCCTGAAACAGACGCGCCCCATCGACGTCGTCTACGGAGAGGAACTCGGCAAGGCTGAGTCCACTGGACGTCGGTGGATTCTCGATCCGATCGACGGCACTAAGAATTTCGTGCGCGGCGTCCCCGTCTGGGGAACCCTCATCGGTCTCGAGGTTGAGGGTGAGCTCGTGGTGGGCTGCGTTTCGGCACCCATGCTGAAATCGCGTTGGTTCGCCGGTATCGGTGGGGGAGCGTGGAAGTGCTACGACGGTGGCGCACCGACGCAGCTTCACGTGTCGCACGTCGCCTCGCTGTCTGACGCCTCCATCTCCTTCTCGTCGTTCACAGGTTGGCGCGATGCCGGCATCCGCGACCGAGTCATCGAATTGACCGATGCCGTCTGGAGGGTGCGTGGCTTCGGCGACTTCTGGCAGTACATGTTGCTTGCTGAGGGCGTGATTGACATTGCGGCCGAACCGGAACTCGATCTCTACGACATGGGCGCTTTGGTGCGCATCGTGCTCGAGGCGGGGGGCTCCTTTACCTCGCGTGCGGGAGTGACCGGTCCCTGGGGTGGTAACGCCGTCGCCAGTAACGGCCTACTGCATCCCAAGGCCCTGAGATATTTAGGAATATAGAGGCGGATCGCGTCATCAGGCGCGATCTCCGCTTCCTCCTGAGTGAGAAGCCGCGTCATCGGCCCCGATCTCCGCTCCATTGAAACCGGCTTCCTTCCAGACTTCTGATAAGTACCTGTATTTTCCGTCACTGTCGGCCGTTTATTCTATTAATAGAGATGCCGCTATCAACAGAGTTCGCAGAAGAAGAGGTAGATGAACCAGCACGATTTGGGAGAAAATCCCACTGGTAACAACGACGTAGCGCCCACAGAAGAGAGTATTCGCATCGCATCTGAGGGCCGTTTTTGCAATAACTGTGGAGCTCCACTGGCTCCAGACGCAAAGTTCTGTATAGAGTGCGGCACACCCGTGACTCCGGAGACTCAGGATCAGGCGAGCGGGCCGAAGGAACAGCAAGAGTCGGCGCCTCAGGGATCCTCTGAAGCCTCGACGCAGGTCTTTCCAGCAGTCTCATCTTCTGCGGATTCTGTGCCGCCGCAGATTCCTCTGCAGCAGGTAGCTGCGAAGGTCAAGAAGCCCCTCCCGAAACATTTCAAGCTGATAATGTGGCTTACCGGGGGCGCTGTGATTCTCTTGTGGGCACTCATTTCAGCCGGATATTTCTTCTTCAACTATTTCGGAAACTCGGCGGACGGTTTCAGCTTCTACTGGACACATCAATCCAGCTCTCTGACCCGATACGTGGAAGACTACAACTCGCAGGCACGTCTGGGAGACCAGAATTTGGAGTGGTACGTGTGGTCAGACACCAAGGAACCGGTCAAATCCTCCGACATCAAGTACAAGCCGACGTTGCCCGCGAAGATCAACGAGACGACGCTGCTACCGGGAACTCAGATGGAGGAAGTCGGTAAAAAATTCCTCATTTTCCCTGATTACAAAGTGGTCGTCACACCTCAAAAACTCGATCTGAGTGCCAATTCTGAGAATCTCGCGGTCTCCGTCAATTCAACGGACGTTGGAACTTCAGACTCCACTCATTTCTCCACCTCGGTGGCCCACCTGTTCCCTGGAACGTATAAAGTTTCCGCCTCAGGAACCGTCAAGAAGGTCGATGTTAGTATCGCCCAGAAGATCGCTGCCACCAAGGGAACCACGCGGGCCGCTTTCAACTTGGAGTTCATCACCTTCCACCTCTATTCCAACGTGTCAGATGGTGACGTCTACGTTGGCACCTCGCTCATTGGCAAACTCAAGGGTGGCGATTATAAATTCAACGACATCCCTGTGCTCTCCGGACAGGATCTGAGAGTACAGAAAGCGTTCAAAGACGGTATTGTCAAAACTTCGAGCACAAAGGTCGATGATATTTCCGACGGTGACTCGGTTCAACTCGATTGGGATCAGGAGCTGACGACCGACACCGCGTCGAACATGCTCGACAACGCGGAATCGGTATTGTCTTCCTACGCGAGCACTGGTGACATTGATTCGCAAATTTCGGATGTCTTCGCAGGTGGTCAAAGCAACGGGGTATTCAAGCATTTCAAGACCGGAATCGACAAGAATCTCAAAAGCACTGACAATCCGACGGGCATGAAGGCGAGCTATGTCGATTTCGACAACTTCAACGTCACCAAGATCAAACAGACCGGTGTCAATCGATACGAGGTCCACTTCAGCATGCGCTGGGATTTCTATTACTCCAACGACACCTCGTATGGCGATTATTATGAGACAGATTCCTATGTGGTCGCAGTGGAGTACAAGCCTGCAGGGAATACCGAAGATTCTGGCGAGGCGAGCGGGAGCGATGCAAGCAACTTCATTATCTCCGATCTGGTGAGTGGCCCCTCCGATACCAGTGTCGACAATCAGATAGAGACCTTCTGACACATTCAAGGCGTGTCAGTGGCGCAGCACAGACGAGGTGCGTCATTGACACGCGGGGTAACTTCGCTATAGTGGAGGTTAGTGAGTTAAGTCATTAACTCCATAACCCATTAACTATATTGGGAGGTGAGACTGTGAGTAACACTGAGCCGATGTTCGTTCAAATTCAAGAACGGATTGAAAGCGACATCATCCTGGGTGTCTACGCGACCGACGATCTCATCATCTCCACGACGCAGATTTCTAAGCTCTATTCGGTGAATCCCACGACGGCCGTTAAGGCAATCAGCAAGATGACGGATGCGGGGGAGCTCTACAAGAAACCGGGCATTGGAATGTGTGTTGCGCAGGGAGCGAAGGAAATGATTACACAGAGGCGGAAGAAGGTGTTCCTCGAGGACACTGTTCCCAAGGTGGTCGACGAAGCCAGAGTGCTGGGCATCTCGAATGCTGCCCTGATCCACCTGATCCAAGAAAGAGAGATGCGCACGAATGATTGAGCTTCACAACGTGACGAAACGGTACGGCGGCACGACTGCCATACGTCAAATGAGCCTCACGGTATCAGAGCCCGGAATATACTGCCTGCTGGGTAAGAACGGCGCGGGCAAAACGACACTGATGAAGCTTCTCGCTGGCTTTATCGACTCCAGTGAGGGAATGATTGCCGTCAATGGAGCGACCGTTTCGCGGCGCCGCATGCCGTCGAGCGTCCACTTCATTGAGAGCACTGCAGTCCAGTTCAATATGAAGCTGAAGGATCTGCTAGCAACCGCCAGTGAGCTGAGCGCAGATTTCGACCGCGACTTCGCAATGGAGATGGTAGCCCGCTTCGGACTTGATGCAGACAGGCGATTCAAGCACCTCTCACTGGGCATGAAGGCGATGTTCAACACGATCTTGGCACTCGCCAGCAATTCAAAGGTCATTCTGCTCGACGAGCCCACGCTCGGCTTTGACGCCATCATGCGCAAGCAATTCAACGATCTGCTGCTCGAGAGCTACGCTGCACATCCGCGCATCATCATCGTCTCGACACACCTGATCGATGAGATTGAGCGGGTGGCGCAGAAGCTCATCATCATTAACGACGGCGAACTTCTCCTCCAAACGGATTTGGACGACATCGACGAACACGCCTACAGCCTCTCGGGTTCGGTGAAGGCCGTCGGCAGGGCAATTGTAGGACTCAAGTGCATCGGCACCACCACCATGGGTTCGGTGATGGCCGCCTACGTCTACGACGAACGCATCGAGCCTCCCGAAGGCGTCACGCTTGAGCGTCTCAGCCTCGAAGACTTCTTTATCAATATTGTGGGAGGAAACAAATGAGCTCCACTGCATCTGCATCCGCAACCGTTCCAACCAAAGCGCCAGAGGCGTCGACGGCGTCCCCAATTTCGGCGATCGTTCGGCTCTATCTGCGGCAGTTGACGCCTGCCTATCTCGTTGCGGGAATCGCCTTTCTCGCCAATCTCATCGTCACCATCGTCTTCCTCTGCTTGCCGGTGGTGGAGGATAACTCCAACACATCCACTGGCAACATGGCGGCCTTGGTGGTGCTCATGGCCGCGATCTTCATTCCCTCGCTCAAAGTGCGCAAGAGCTTGAACCTGGGAGCTCGTCGCATCGATATCTTCCGCGGGTGCATTCCCGTCTACGCGATCCTTTCGGCGGGTGCTGCCGTTGTCATGGTGGCGTACAGGTTGGCTATTGATCCACTTCTTGTCGCGTCTGGGAAATTCGCTCAGGTGCAGGACATGGGGACCGCTTTGGGCTTCTACCAACACGGACCCATTGTGGCGATTTTCCAGTATTTCGCATTTCTGATACTGGTTGCGGCGTTTGTACACACGCTGACGATGGCGCAGACGGCCTGGTATGGCTGGGTGGCGGATGTCATTCTCATCGCAGTCATCAGTGTGTTTACGCCGATTGCTCCGTTGCGTGCCGCCGAGGCATGGTTCTTCCACCTCATCATTTTCAGTACGCCGGTGGTCCAGATTCTCGTTTCGCTCGTCGGGGCGGCGGTGCTCTACGCGATCAGTCTGCCGATTCTCAATCACAAGCGGATCTGACGCACTGACTCTTTGCCAGGTGTTCTGAGTTGATACTCAAATTGTGGGTCTTAAAACTGGGGTTTGGTTTACTGGGTGTAAGCGTGGGGGGGGGGGTATTTAATGTTCCGGGGGTTCAGTACGTGGGGTGCGTGACTTTCGAGTGTGGCTTGTTGTGTGGAACTCTGTGCTGGTATCGGTGTCCGTGAACCAGGATCCGGCACGATCCCCAGCACCCGGGCAGGGTCACGTTGCGAAGGGTATCCCCCGTTTGCGGTGAATCTTGGCTGGTTGTGGTGAACTACGCTCGGTTGTGGTGAATTACGGTCCTTGAATCCGCGTGAAATCGAGGCGAACTGGTCCAGTATTCATCGCAACCAGGAGAAATTCATCACAACCGGACAGGCACGAGCCAGAGAAAAAGGAAAAAACACCCCACGCCGACTCTCGAACCCAGTCCAGAAACCCAACCGGCATGCAGAAACTTCACCACCCACGAATCAGGATTCAGCATCAGAAAAAGATGGGCAGGACGAACACACTAACCCACAACACACCTGGATAA
>JALCOX010000062.1 GCA_022649925.1 Bifidobacteriaceae bacterium
CGCTCGTCGACCAGAACCACCATGAGGTGAACCTCGGGGTTGTTGGTAGAGATTGAATTGGCGATCTGCTGGAGGGTGATGGTCTTGCCGGCCTTCGGCGGCGACACGATGAGGCCACGTTGACCCTTGCCAATGGGCGACACGATGTCGATGAGGCGACCAGTGATCTTGTTGGGCTCAGTCTCCATGCGCAGGCGCTCCTGCGGATACAGAGGGGTGAGCTTGTTGAAATCTGGGCGCTGACGAGCCTCGTCGATGCTCATGCCGTTGACGGACTCAATGCTCTGGAGCGGAACGAACTTCTGACGCTGGGAGCGGCGATCGTTTTCGCGGGGAGGACGAATGGTGCCCTGCACCGCGTCGCCCTTGCGCAGACCGTACTTCTTGACCAGACCCATGGAGACGTAGACGTCGTTAGGGCCGGGCAGATATCCGGAGGTGCGGATGAAGGCATAAGAGTCGAGAATGTCGACGATTCCCGCAACCGGAACCACCTGCTGCGCGTTGTCCTCGCGGTAATTGGACGACGAAGACTCAGCATCGCGATCGTTGCGATCGTCGTACTCACGTTCGTTGCGATCGTTTCGATCATTGCGGCGATCGTTGCGCTCGTCGCGATCGTTACGGTTGTTGCGGCGATCATTGCGCTCATTGCGATCATTGCGACGCGAGTTCTTAGTGCGACGCTCGTTGCGATCACTGCGGCGCTCGTCTCGCTCACTGCGATCGTGGCGGCTACGGTTGCGGCGCGTGAAATCACGCTCGTCTGATTCAGAATCGTGCGACGTCGACGTGGTGGTGCGCTTCGGGGCCGTTGCGTGACCGTGCTCGGAACGATCTGGAAGCACCGCGAGAATATCGTCGAGTGCATGCGTCGCTGGCGCACCTGCCTCAGCGGTGTGCTCGGAGTCCGACGCATTTGCTTCAGCACGGTTCTCCGACTTGTGTCGGGAGGGAATCTCAATTCCAAGATCGAGCTTTTCAATTCCCTCTGCCGCGCGATGAGTCGTGCGAGAAGTGCGAGAGGTGCTCTCGGCCGGGGCCGCCAGGGGCTCCGCGAGGAATGGTGCAGATTGTGCAGAGGTGGCGACCTTCGACTTTGAAGTGCTCGCGGTTGCCTCTTTACGCTCAGATTTTGCTGCCTGCGCAGCGGTTGTTGTCTTTGTTGCCTTAGCGGCGGGAGATGACGATGCGCTCTGAGCGGCGTCATCACCTGTTTTCGCGACTTTCGGGGGGCGACCACGACGAACGACACCTACGGTGACGCCTTCGGGGGCCTGTCCACCTGTGCGCGCGGCGTTGATGGTCTCAATGAGATCAGGCTTGCGCATCGTCGAGGTTCCTCGAAGACCCATTTGCTTCGCAAGATCTTTGAGCTCCGCCAACTTCATATCGGCAAGATTTTGGCCAGTTGCCACGTGTATACCTTTCGTGCGTCTTTCATACGGAGAGCCGTATTCAGACTTGTAATAATCGAGAAGAAAATCCTCATCGGTGAAGTGCCTGATGGAATACCGAGAACCCTAAAGCCCTCTCACATCCAGACGCTGTCACTATACGACTCCAGTCTCGACATTTCAATTCGACATACCCCGGGCCGAAATTACTCCACAAAAAAGGCGGCCGGAGCGAAAGGCTCCAGCCGCCTCGATAGGGATCCGTTCACGCCCACCGGCGCAAGCGAATCGTCAATCGCATTACTTGCGGTGTGTGCGGTAGAAGTTGATCAGCGACTGCGTCGACTGATCCTGGGCCGCGAGCGCGGTGTCGTCCTTCGAGATTGCCGGAGCGATCTCAAGCGCGAGCTTCTTGCCGAGCTCGACGCCCCACTGGTCGTAGGAGTCGAGTCCCCACACCGTTCCCTCGACGAGAGTGATGTGCTCGTAGAGCGCAATCAGTTCACCGACGGCGGTCGGGGTGAGCGCCTCGCCAAAGATCGAGGTGGTCGGACGGTTTCCGCTGAAGACGCGGGCCGGGACGATGGCCTCGGCTGTGCCCTCTGCGCGCACCTCATCGGCGGTCTTGCCGAACGCGAGCGCCTTGGTCTGCGCCAAGAAGTTGGCGAGGAAGAGCTCGTGGACGTCCTGATCCCCATCCTTGGTCGGATTTGCCGTGTTGGCGAAGGCGATGAAGTCTGCGGGGATGAGGCGGGTGCCCTGGTGGATCAGCTGGTAGAAGGCGTGCTGGCCGTTGGTGCCAGGCTCTCCCCAGAAGACCTCACCGGTCTGCGTGGTGACGGGGCTGCCGTCCCAGCGCACGGACTTGCCGTTGGACTCCATCGTGAGCTGCTGCAGGTAGGCCGGGAAACGATTGAGGTACTGGTTGTACGGCAGCACTGCGTGAGTGTGCGCGCCAAAGAAATTGACGTACCACACGTTGAGCAAGCCGAGCAGCGCCACGACGTTCTTCTCGAACGGGGTAGTTGCGAAGTATTCGTCAATGGTGTGGAAGCCCTTGAGGAACTCCTCAAAGCGTTCAGGGCCAAAGACGACGGCGAGGATGGTGCCGACTGCGGAATCCACGGAGTAGCGTCCGCCGACCCAGTTCCAGAAGCCGAAGGCGTTGTTCGGGTCGATGCCAAAGGCGGCGACCTTGTCGAGCGCGGTGGACACGGCCACGAAGTGCTTCTCCACGGCCTCCTTGTTCTTCTCGTCGGAACCGTCGATGGCACCGGCGGCCTTGAGTCCGTTGAGGGACCAGGTGCGTGCCTCGCGGGCGTTGGTGAGGGTTTCAAGGGTGGTGAAGGTCTTGGAGACGATGATGAACATCGTGGTCTCTGGGTCGAGATCCTTCGTCTTCTCCGCCATGTCGTTGGGGTCAATGTTGGAGACGAAACGCGCGGTGATACCGGCGTCTGCGTAAGCCTTCAGGGCTTCGTAAACCATGACGGGGCCCAGGTCGGAGCCGCCGATACCGACGTTGACGACAGTGGTGATCTTCTTGCCAGAAACGCCGGTCCACTCACCGGAGCGAACCTTGTTGGCGAAGGCGTAGATGCGATCGAGGGTCTCGTGGACATCCTTCACGGTGTCCTGACCGTCGACGACGTATTTACCCTCATCGGAGACGGGACGGCGCAGCGCAGTGTGCAGCACGGCACGGTCTTCGGTGTTGTTGATGTGCACGCCGGAGTACATCTCCTTGATGCGCTCGTCGAGCTTGACGTCCTTGGCGAGCTGCGCCAACAACGGCAAAGTTTCGGGCTTGATGAGGTTCTTGGAGAGGTCGAAGTGCAGATCGCCTGCCTCGAAAGTGAGCTGAGCAGTGCGCTCCGGGTCGTTGGCAAACCACTCGCGCAGGTTGATTCCCTGGGCCTTCAGCTCGTTGTAGTGCTTGTCGAGAGCTGCCCAAGCGTCGGTCTTGGTGGCGTCAATTGGTGGGTTGATGGCCATGGTGGTCCTTTCTCGCATCCAATCAGTTGTGGATGCAACAATTTCAACTGTTTTCAGCCATATCGTTCTTCACGGTACTTCGGATAACGGACAGATTGGAACGTGCGCATAACCGCTAAATTAGAGGTCCCTCTCAGCGCTCCAACTTGAGCAGACTCAGCAACGAATGCCGGACGAGACGGTCTATCACCAGCACCAACGCAACAAAGGCGGCGCTGAAGACGATCCCCACCACCACGAAAAGCAGCACGGACCACAGCGAAACCACTGTGTATCCCATGTCGTCGACTCCGCCGACACCGCTCTGCACGATGGCGTCGAGCAAGGGAGTCGAAACTGAATTCCACGCCGCGTACAGCATCGACTGAACGATGTAGAACCCCAGAGTCGCCGCAGCCAACCACCGAACAGCACGCGCCGGAACTGACTCCACCCCGGGAAGCACCTTCTCGACGTCGCGACTCAACGCGGCGATGAGTGCCCCCGCGGCCAAGAGGAACGACACGATAGACGTCGACTTGAACGACACGGCACCGATGAGCGCACCGTCGTGAGCCAAGGAGAGAAGCAGCTCGATCACGACCGCCATGAAAATGCTGCCGAAGAGAAGCGAATGACCCAGCCGCTCGAAGTATTCCCACCGAGAACCGATGAAACCGGCGAGCAGGAATCCGATGGCATAGGTCACGGCGCTCATGAGCTTGCGCCAATCGAAGAAACCGCGCTCAAGCCTACCCTGAGAGAAGAACGCAATGTACACGTTGAGGGAGGCGACCGCGAGAAAAACCACCACAATAAATACTGGCCAGCCACTGGACCAGCGCCGCTGGAGCCAGCCGGCAAGTGGCGCCACCACGATGAGAGCGAGATAAATCCAGATAAATTCGAGCCCGCCGAGCAGCCACCCTGCACTGGAGAGCGAAACGTTGGGGATGTCCCACCAATGGTCGATGACCAACACAATGGCGGCGTAGAGGGCCACGGAGACAACGATGATGGCCACGCGACGCACCACCGCCCTGTATTGGCGCCCCCAGAAACCCGGTACCACTGAGTCATTTGCAATGCGAGGAAGGAGGAAAAAACCGGAGATCATATAGAAGACGTGGTTGCCCATCGCCCCCAGGAGGCTGAAAAGCCCAAGGAAGAAGAGCATCGGGGCCGATTGAGACAGGGCGGAGGTGTCGACGCCCGTCTGTGCCCCGTACGCGATGGAGTTGAACCACGGCAAAAAGGTGTGGAAGATGGCGATGCCCAGAATGGCGAGCAATCGAAGAACCTCTACTCGCAGATTTCGGGGTCGTTTGACCTCCACCCCGACCTTGCGGGCCATAGCACCGACAAGATACGAGGTGGTCTGGCCCATCGAAGATTCCAGTCCCATCGCGCCCAAGATTACGTGGTAGACCGACAAATCTCGTGGAGATAGGCAATTTTCTCGCTAGGCACACACATCAATCAGACATATTGCGACATGCTGTCGATAAAATACCCTCCCCTTTAACGAGGCATGCGACACACTCGCCTATATTTCTTTGAAGCTCGCGTGGCGTGACTAGACATCGGCACAAGATGCGGTAGACTGTTGCCGTTGTCTTTTGACTCGAAATCTCTTCCGGAGGTCGAGACGAAAGGGCCACGCCGCTTTAGCTCAGTCGGTAGAGCGTCTCACTCGTAATGAGAAGGTCGACAGTTCGATTCTGTCAAGCGGCTCCGAATTCTGAAACCCGAATTTCCACATTTTTCGCGCGAGTGGCGGAATGGTAGACGCGCAGGATTTAGGTTCCTGTGTCTTATGACGTGAGGGTTCAAGTCCCTTCTCGCGCACCAGCACTTATCCTCGCAACAAAAGAAGGACTCACCTGCGCGTTGGCAGGCAAGTCCTTCTTAAAATCCTCACTCCCCCGCGCCAAGACGCGAGTAAGTGCATTACATATCAGGCGCGACGCCGAATCATCACGGTACCCAGACCCACGATCGTGAGGAATACCACGGCAGCGGAAACGACGGCGACATCAGAGCCGGTCTTTGCGAGCCTCTGAGCTGCGGTAGTGGGCTTGGTGGCGGCCTTGGTCACAGCGGCATTCTTCTTGGCAGCGGGAACACCAGCCTTCAAAGCGGTCGCTTTCTTCGCTGCAGGAGCAGCCTTCTTCGTCGACTTCTTTGGAGATTTCTTCGTCTTATTGACGATTGCGTTCCACTCGTTGTCGTAGTCGGCAGCAGTCGCCTTCGTGGTGACGACCACGGGCTGGGTGAAATAAATACTGAAGACGCCCTGTGCCGAACCGAGGGAGACCGGCGTGCCCAGGACAACACGATAGTTCTGGGTCGTGGTGGCGGACGTCCACGTTGCAGTCTTGCTGGCAGCTGCATACTTTGACGTGATGCCACTGGCGTCCGCATCGAACGGGACGGCCTTACCGTTGACATCTACCGCGGAGACCTTAGCCAACACGTTCGTTCCAGCTTTCACAGTCTGCTTCGGCAGGGTAATAGATTGGTCTGCCACAGAGAGGAAGGTCAACTTATTCAAGCCCTTGAGCGCCCTGATATCGGTTATTCGGTTGCTGAACAGCGAGAGTGAATCAAGCTGCGTCAGACCCTTGAGTGCAGAAACATCGGAAATGTTGTTGCCACCGAGATAGAGATACTTCAAATTCTTGAGACCCTTGAGGGGGCTCAGATCAGAAATGTTGTCGCTGCTGGCATTCAAGCTCTTGAGCGCAGGCAGCGAGGCCGCAAATGAGATATCTGGAATGTTCGTGGTGCTCACGTCGACATCCTGCAGCTTCGTCAGTCCCTTCAGCACGGAAACATCTTTGATGAGGCTGGAATTGAGGTTGACCGTCTCGAGATTCTTGAGACCTGCCAAGGCAGAGATATTGGTCACCTTGGAGTGATCCACATACACGGACCGCAGGTTTGTCAATGATTTCAATGCGGAAATATCCGAGATGTTGTTGCTGGAAACGTCAATCGACGCTAGGCTCTTCATGCCTGCTACCGGAGAAATGCTGGTGAGCGCATTGCCCCTCACGTCCAAGTACGTCAGAGAGGTCAGATTATCGATTCCGGTGAGATCCTTGATCCCCTTTTTGCTAGCAAACACGCTGGTGATGTTGTCCGCGGCATCGGCCGTGAACGTGGAGTTCACGGTGGCCTTCTCGTAGTGAATTGACTCCGCAACGGCGGATGCGAGGGCCTTGTCGGGGAAGCACTGTGCAATGGTGCTGGTGCCAACGGTGCACGTCGAAGCTGCATTCGCAGCGGGGACGATGGTGAACATTCCTGCGGTGGCAAGGGTTGCAGTAACGAGGGCAGCAGTGATTCTGCCCCCTCTTCTTTGAGTACGGGCTTCGAATATGGCCATCTCCTTCTCAAAAGACTTTAAAGCCTCTCCGAGATTATCACCTCGACACCCGAGAAACTATGTACTAATCCTTAAACTTCTCTCAGAAAACACTCCGTAATGCATCATCAGACGCCTATAAAGCCCAGTATTTCGGTAATATACCCCCTCTTATCTGGCCTCCATTATTTGTGAATACTTCCCGGTAAATTGACTTCATGAGTCACCAAACGGACATTTTGGCCACCATTATTCATTTCACACGATGCGACGGTGGGCCGCCCATCGGGCCAACTCACCACGGTTCGACAACTGCAACTTGCGCAGAACCGCGGAAACATGGGTCTCCACTGTTTTCACGGAGATGAACAGTTCCGCCGCGACTTCCTTGTAGGAATATCCGCGTGCGATGAGGCGCATCACTTCCTGCTCCCGCGGACTCAACACGTCGATGTCGTCGGCAGAATAGTCAGCGGAATATTCGGCCGCATTGCGCCCGTCCCCGGCGGATGGAACGTTGCCAGGCACAGAGGCGACGTGCGAAGGTGCCTCTGCATCGCGGTTGAAAGCCGTGAGAACGAACCCGGCCAGCTTGGGGCTGAATACCGCGTATCCGTCGGCGACTTGGCGCACCGAAGCAATGAGATCCTCCGCCGTGATCGTCTTGGTCACATAGCCGCGAGCGCCCGCACGGATCACAGCGCCCACGTCGACGGCAGAATCAGACACCGACAACGCGAGGTACAGGGTCCGAGGGGACACCGCCACGCTGCGCACAATGATCTCCGAGCCCCCGCCACCCTGACCACCAGGAACGTGAACGTCGAGCAACACGACATCGGGCTTGTCTCTGCCGATCATGGCAATGGCGGACTCGACATCTCCAGCCTGACCGACGACCTTAAATTCGTTCTTGATCGTCGAAATGACTCCTGCGCGGAACATCTCGTGATCGTCGATGACTCCGACCCGGATGGCGGGTGCAGTTGAACGCACAGTGGATGTCATGATGTCTTCCTCTTTTCACCCTCGATATGCTGCGCGAGTTTGACTTCCGTACCCCAACCACGACGTGAGTCGATATCGGCAGTTCCCCCGCTGCGTTTCATTCGCCCGAGAATCGACTCGGAGACCCCGAGATGTCCGGCGGGTAACCGCGTGGTGTCAAAACCCTCTCCGTGATCGCGCACGAAGACTTGGGCGAGGTCGCCGCTAACCTCCACGTAGACCGAATACGGCGGTTTCCCGTGATGTGCCGCGTTGAGCATCGCCTCGCGACTCGCCGCCACCAGCGGAGAAAGCTGCGCGTCCGAGGGGCAATCCCCCACGGCGACGACTTCGATCTGACGTTCTGTAGAATCCTCCACGCTCGCCGCCACCCGCTTGATGTGGTGGGCAAACGATTCACCTGGACGAGCCGACAGGGGCGAACCCATCGTCTCCGCACTGGGTCGGTCACCGGGAGCTGACTGCGACGCGGTGGATTCCGCATCGGCATCGCCATACAACCACTCGCGCAGATCGCGTTCCTGGGCGTGGGCCAGCGCCGCCACTTTTGCAGAGTCCGCAGCGTTGATCTGAATGAGGGCGAGTGTCTGCAACACGGAGTCGTGCAGGCGGGAAGTAAAGTCGAGCCGCACCTGCTCCCGCGCCGTCTGCGCCTCTTGAGCACCGAGATTGGCGACCAGGGTGATCCACCACGGCGCCACGATGAGCGACACGGCGAGGATCATGGCGAAGCCTGCCAGGGCACCGTAGAGGATGGAGGAGGGAGAGAGAATTCCCACGAACAGCATCACGACGCCGATGATGGTGACAACGATGCTCACCACGGTCATGGCGATACCAACGGCGCGACCGCGGGCCGCGCGACCGGACGCACCCGCTGCGGACTGATTCATGAGAAAGCTCAGCTGCGACCAGCCGCTCACCACGCCGAGGAACAACGCGGCGAAACCGAAGACTATATGAAAAGGTATGTGCTTGCTCAACCCCCATACCATGCCGACGACGGCGAGAACAAAGGCGAGAAGGGTCACGTTGCGAACGGTTGCGGGCCGGAATCGGCCCGTCGTCTGCTGCGATGCGCGAGCGGCGGCGTCGACGAGTTGACCCATGCGGGTCTTGCGTTGCGCCATAGTGATTCCGCCTTTCGATGTCCTCAATTCCAACTGTATAGTTCCCTGAGTCATTACGCCCGCGATGTCGGCCAAATCAGGGATGAATCAGGGTGTTCCCCCATAGAATCCCTGCCGTGTTCGGAGTGTACTGGAAGTATCGAAAGGACGATGACATGACACAGCCTTCTTCAGGCGGACCGAATCCACAGGACGCCAACAATTCGCAGAACTACGAAAATCAGCCACCCAATCATAATCGGGCGGGCCACGAATTCTTCCAGTGGCTCCGCCAGATCGGCATACGTCGCGGGGCCAACCGCTGGATTGGCGGCGTGTGCTCCGGAGTGGCCAACCGCCTTGGATGGGACCCTCTCCTCGTCCGCATCATCTGGTTTGCCTTGTGCTTCGTGGGAGGCGCCGGCGTCGCGCTCTACGGCATTGCCTGGCTCCTTCTGCCGGACGCACGTGACGGAAGCATCCTCGTCGAAGAGATCACGTTCGGCCACGTGACCCCGGGCTTCGTGCTCAGCATTCTCATGGTGCTCAGCGGGGTCACCGGCAGCACCGCCACCATCCCGCTCTTCGGAGTGGGACTCATCGTGACGATTGTCCTCATCATCGCCGCCATCGCGGTTCTCGCGACGCAAAACCAGTGGGGTCAGACGTGGGAGGAAGGTTGGCGATACGACGAAGCGAGCGGGCGCTACGTCCGGGATCCTCACAGTGACAGGCCCGGACCCCAGCAGCCACAACAGGCCCAACAGGCTCAAGACTTCGCCCAACCTTGGAATGTCGCGCCTGAAACACCAGCGAGCGCTCAAGCCCCCTTCGCACAGTCACCGCAGGCGCCACAAACGCCACCTTCACCGCAATCACCGCGTGTGCCACCGAAGTACTACGGGGTTCGCAAGCCTGCAAATCCAGCGTTTATCAGCGCCATTTACGGACTTCTGTTCCTCATCGCGGCAGCGGCCGCCTGCATGGCCTTCCTCGTCCCGCAGTCCTCTGGAATGAGCGGATTGCAATGGTTCATGATGTGGGTTTTGGTCGCAGACGTCATCGTTGGACTCTCGTTGATCGGACTGGGGATCGCTGGACGCCGCTCAAGTTCCATCGGTTGGATGGTGGCGCCCCTGCTCATCTGCTCAATCTTCGTATGGCCGGCGAACGCAAACATCGTGCAGCACAACGCCCCCAACATCTCAGCCTCCGTCGTCATGACGTCGCAGACGTATACGGCAGATGACTTCTCTAGCATCTCCCCCGGCCTGGCCGCCGTGATGTCAGACGTCACCATCGACCTCACCGACTGGAACTCCTCGAATTCCACAGGTACTTCCTCGGGCTCAGAGACTCAGTGCCCCACCGGCGATCTCAACCTCCACGCTACCTTTTCGAGCGTGACCATCGAGATTCCCACCGGCTGTGCCTGGACGAGCAGCGATCTGACGACAATCGCCGCGACCGTCGACGGCACTCATCACACCGATTCGAGCACGAAAGACGCCGGCCTCCTCCGCATCTCGGGCAGCTCTGGGTTCTCCAGCATCGAGATCGATCAGGAATAACAGGCTATATGCAGACGAAATGACAGGAGTAGATCATGACACTCAACACAAATAATCCCAACGCCAACGATTCCAACGACACCACGCGGATCACAGAGTCCGGAGACGAAACCCAACCCCTCCAGAGCACCGTGAACGAGGACGCCACCACCCGCATCCCCGACCAGTATTCTGCGAGGGCTGAGGAAAAGGCGGAGGCCAGGCGGCGCAAGGCCGCTTGGAAGCAGCAGCAACGCGCCTCTAGGGAGTACACGCGAGAGGCTTACCGCGACGGATACCCCGGACCTGACTATTCACGCGCCGGGCAAGCAGCGCCCACCTTCAGGAGCGGACCCAATGTGGCGGCCATCGTGTGGGGCTGCATCACACTTCTCATCGGAGGGGTGGCACTGCTGTGGTTCCTCATGCCCAACCTCTTCGTCTCCACTAACATCTGGGCCATCATCCTCAGCATCGCCTTCGCGGCCATCGGTCTGAGCCTAGTCATCGGCGCCATCGTCACCTCACTGTCGGGAATCCGCAAAAGGAACTCGCTGAATCAGGATTCCGTGACCTCGGATGAGGCGAGCCCCGAGGGCCTCTGACGCCGGATGCGCCTACCTCGGGCTGTGCGACACGGATCCCCAGACGCAAACGTCACGGCGCTGGGGATATCCTGTTCACGTCACACGCAATTGAGAGATCGCGTATCAGCGCCGACGAAGCGACCGGAGGATCACCATGGGGGCAATACTGCAGCCACTCGCCCTGCTTGCCATCATCGTCGGAGGTTACGCTCTCAAACGCTTCGGGGCAGTCAAACAGAACGACTATCGCGTCCTTCAAAAGATCGTCTTCACCTTCACGCTGCCCGGAGCCATCATTTACT
>JALCOX010000063.1 GCA_022649925.1 Bifidobacteriaceae bacterium
CGCGCGACCGCACGAAGCATCAGGTGGCGGAGGTGACCAGTCTCGGCCTGGTTCAGATGACGCGCAAGCGCGTTGGACAAGGTCTGGTTGAGGCCTTCTCTGAGGAGTGCCCCACATGTCACGGGCGCGGGTTCATCTTGCACGACGAGCCCACAGTTTCTGCCACCTCCGACGATCCTTACGCGGTGAAGGGCGGAGACCCGTTCATTGAGGGTGGCAAGAAGCACCGCCACTCCTCGTCGAATTCCTCGAATTCTTCCAAGTCGTCGAACTCACATTCCTCTGAGAAGCATGAGAGCCGTTCTTCTCGCGATGAATCCGAGCACGAGGACAATAAGTCCGACAACGCTCCCCAGGGTTCCACCGCCGAGGTCAAGGCAAAGCTGGCAGCGATTGCTGCTGCGGCCAGTCGGCACGAGGAAGAGGCGCTTGAGGAACAGGGCGAGGAAAAGTAAATTTGCTCAGAGGTTGCAAGGAACAGTGCGGTGCGGGGTTCCTTGCAACCAGTGGAGTGTGATAGAGTCGCTTCGACGCTCTGAGTGTCGGAGTTTGACGAAAGTACAGACTCTCGTATAGATTAGAGAGTCGGTGTCTCAGCGCGCAGCGTTTCTGCATGTGCTGGGTTCGAAAACAAGCTTAAGACAGGCAAGGTAGGGCTATGTACGCGATTGTGAAGGCCGGCGGTCACCAGGAGAAGGTCGAAGTTGGCGACGAGATCACAGTCAACCGCCTCGGAGCCAAGAAGGGTGAGACCGTCGAGTTTCCCGTTGCGCTCCTTGTGGATGGCGCTAAGGTGACCACTGCGGCGAAGGACCTCGCAAAGGTCAGCGCCAAGGCAGAGGTCGTTGACGACGAAGCTAAGGGTGAGAAGATCAACATCCAGAAGTTCAAGAACAAGACGGGCGTGGCACGTCGCAAGGGCCACCGCCAGAAGCTTTCGACTGTCAAGATCACGGCTATTGCCTGATTCGGTCAGACTCTACTCGAATCGAGAGGAATAGAAAATGGCACATAAGAAGGGCGCGTCAAGCTCACGCAACGGGCGCGATTCAAAGGCTCAGTTCCTTGGTGTGAAGAAGTTCGGTGGCGAGGCTGTCGTCGCTGGTAACATCATCGTTCGCCAGCGCGGCACGAAGTTCCACCCAGGCCACAACGTCGGCCTCGGCAAGGACGATACGCTGTTCGCACTTGCGAATGGCACCGTTCAGTTCGGCGTTCGCCGCGATCGCAAGGTCGTCGACGTCGTGTCGGCAGAAACTGTTGCCGCCTGATACAAGCGGAATTCTTTTTGGGGTCGCACCAATGGGGCGGCCCCTTTTTTAGTATGTGAGTCAGTGCGCGGTTTCCCTCGGAAACGGGCACAACGATATGTCGGTAAGGTAAGGGATATGGCAGATTTTGTTGATCGAGTGGTCGTCCACCTCAAGGGTGGCGACGGCGGCAACGGCACCGCCTCCATCAAACGCGAGAAGTTCCGTCCTCTGGCGGGTCCGGACGGTGGTAACGGTGGCAACGGTGGCTCCATCATCCTGGTCGCTGAGGCGAACGCAACAAGTCTCCTCGACTACCGCTTCATGCCACACCGCACTGCGGCCTCTGGCAAGCATGGTCAGGGCGACAACTGGGATGGCAAGCGTGGGGAGGACCTCAGGCTGCCCGTTCCCATTGGAACCGTGGTTTTCGAGGCCATCGGTAAAACCGGTGAGTCGAAGCAGCGCGGTGAACTCCTCGCAGATCTGGCGCACGACGGTGATACCTTTGTCGCCGCCGAAGGTGGACTGGGGGGTCTAGGAAATCGCGCTCTGTCGAACAAGAATCGGAAGGCTCCCGGCTTTGCGCTTCTCGGTGAACCGGGTGAGGAACGCGACGTCCTGCTGGAACTGAAGTCCATCGCAGACGTCGCCTTTGTCGGTTTCCCCAGTGCTGGCAAGTCAAGCCTGATCGCCGCCATGAGTTCCGCGCGGCCCAAAATTGCTGATTATCCTTTCACCACACTCGTCCCCAACCTCGGCGTCGTCGTCGCGGGTGACGACCGTTTCACCGTCGCTGACGTGCCCGGCCTTATACCCGGCGCATCTCAGGGCAAGGGCCTGGGATTGGAATTTTTGCGCCACATCGAGCGCACCGAAGTGATCGTCCACGTCATCGACTGCGCCACGTACGAGGCGGATCGTGACCCGGTCAGCGACTATCACACCATCGAAGACGAGTTGGCGACCTACGCCGACGACCTCGATCTTCCCATCGGTGTCATCCCGATTGCGCAGCGCCCGCGCGTGGTGGTCCTCAACAAGGCAGATGTTCCCGATGCGAAGGAACTCGCCGAGTTCGTGGCCCCGCAGTTCAAGGAGATGGGCATCCCCTCATACATCGTCTCGACAGCGACCCACGAGGGCCTCAAGGAACTCGGTTTCGGCCTGTCGAAGATCGTGGATCAGATGCGCGAAAAGGTGAGGTCGCTCCAGTCCGAGAGCGACGAGCGCGTCGTCATCAAGCCTCTCGAGATGCCGCGCAATGCACGGAAGAAGGCACCCGCGGAGTTCAGCGTCACCCGCGAAGCGAACAAGGAAGGTGACTTCTGGTTCAGCGTCAAGGGCAGGAAGCCCGAGCGCTGGGTCACCCAGACGGACTTTGACAACGACGAGGCCGTGGGCTACCTTGCGGATCGCTTGGCTGGAATCGGCGTGGAAAACGAGTTGCGCAAGGCGGGTGCCCGCGCTGGCGACGAGGTCCACATCGGCCGCGGCGACGACGCAGTGATCTTCAACTGGGATCCAACGGTCGCGGCGGGTGCGGAAGGTCTCGACGAGTCTCCTGTCATCGGTCACGGTCGGGATGTTCGACTCGAAGATGACGGCTACGCCAAGCGCCGCAGCAACACCGAACGCAGGAAGCAGTATCACGAGATGATGGACACGCGCCGCACGATTCGCGAAGAACAAATGGCGGAGCGCAAGGCAGGGCACTGGTCGGATCCCAGTGTCACGAACGAGCCAGAATCTGAAGAGTAAAGGCAACGGGGAATATCGGTCGTGCCATCCGCGGTGATGCGGCAAGGTGGCACGGCTCGAAAGGTGAGATCTCATGGTGGCGTGGACCGAGGAGAGGGTTCGTAGCAAGGTTCGGCAGGCGCGAACACTCGTCGTCAAAGTGGGGTCGAGCTCGCTGACGGCCACTAGCGGCCATCTCGATCCAAGCAAGTTGGCGCGTCTTGCAGGCGCGCTGGCCGAAACGGCCTCCATGGGAGCTCGCATCGTCTTGGTCTCCTCGGGCGCCATCGCGGCCGGATTTGGTCCCTTGGGATTTTCGGCGCGCCCCGAAGACGTCCCCACGCAGCAGGCGGCAGCCTCAGTGGGACAGGGATTGCTCATGGCGGAGTACGAGCGTGAATTTTCTCGCTTCGGCGTCCGCGTCGGTCAGATTCTGTTGACCGCGTACGACACGATTCACTCGGCGCAGTATCGCAACGCGCAGCGCACTTTGCGCAGACTTCTGGACCTGGGGGTCGTCGCCATCGTCAACGAGAACGACGCCCTGGCAAGCAACGAAATTCGCTTCGGCGACAACGACCGCCTCTCCTCGCTTGTTGCCAACATTGTGCGCGCAGACGCCCTCGTGCTGCTCACTGACGTCGATGGTCTCTACGACAGGCCTCCACAGGAGAAGGGTGCTCACCGCATCGGATTTGTTCCCAACGTGATTCACACTCTGGGCGATGTCGTCGTTGGCGGCTCGACCTCGGGTGTGGGAACGGGTGGGATGCACACCAAGCTCGAGGCAGTTCGCGTGGCCGCTCGCTCCGGGATTCCCTCGATTCTCACGACTGCGTCGAACGCGGGACCCGCTCTGATGGGAGACCGCGTCGGCACTGCTTTTGCCCCGCTAAAGCACAAGTCCACCTCCAAGCGACTGTGGATTGGCTTCGCTTCAGATCCCCGCGGCAGTCTCATTGTCGACGACGGGGCGAAGAGGGCGGTCCTCGGCGGCAAGGCGAGTCTGCTGGCGGCTGGTGTCACTGCGGCGGTGGGGGAGTTTTCGGCGGGAGATCCCGTTTTCATCGCCGACGCTCAGGGAAAGCGACTTGCCAAGGGATTGGTGAACTTCGACTCCGAGGAAATTCCTCAGTTAGTCGGCAAGACGATGGCTGCCCTCGAAGAGGAATACGGTGACGGCTACGGGCACCCGATCGTTCACCGCGACGATCTCGTACTTTTGTAATCCACCCACTATAGAGTTGGAGGCATGTCAGACGTACAGAACTCCCTCTCGTTGAGCAAGCGTATCGATTCCGTTTCTCCCAGTGCGACTCTCGCAGTGGACATCAAGGCAAAGCAGCTGAAGGCGTCGGGTGTCGACGTCGTGGGATTTGGCGCGGGAGAACCCGATTTTCCGACTCCGGAGCCGATTGTCGAGGCCGCCATCGAGGCTGCGAAGGATCCGAAGAATCACCGCTACACTCCGACCGCGGGGCTTCCCGAGCTGCGCCAAGCGGTGGCCGCCAAGACCCTGCGTGATTCTGGCTACGACGTCGATCCCTCGCAGGTTGTCATCACCAACGGCGGTAAGCAGGCGGTGTACGAAACTTTCCAGGTCCTTCTTGATCCCGGGGACGAAGTCATCCTGCCGACGCCTTTCTGGACGAGTTACACCGAGGTCGTCAAACTCGCAGGCGGCACGCCCGTGACCGTTTTTGCGGGCCCTGAACAGGATTTCATTCCCTCTATCGACGCCATTGAGGCTGCGTACACGCCTAAGACCAAGGCGATCGTTCTCAACTCGCCCGCGAACCCCTCGGGTGCCGTGTGGTCGCGAGCCCAGGTGCGCGTGCTGGGAGAGTGGGCCATCAAGCGCGGTGTGTGGGTCATCTCCGACGAGATCTACGAGCACATCGTGTACGACGGAGTAGAGACGGCCCACATCGGCGCCGTGGTGCCCCAGGTCCGCGATCAACTGGTTGTCCTCAACGGCGTTGCCAAGAGCTACGCCATGACCGGCTGGCGCGTGGGATGGCTCATCGCGCCGGAATATGTCGCCAAGGCGGCCACCAAGCTTCAGGGCCATCTCACGTCGAACGTGGACAACGTCGCCCAGCGCGCCGCGCTCGCTGCGGTGAGTGGTCCTCTCACGGCTGTGGCTCAGATGCGGACCGCCTTTGATCGCAGGCGCCACCTCATCGTGGACGCACTCAACTCGATCCCGGGTGTCAGCTGCAACATGCCCAAGGGTGCGTTCTACGCACTGGCGGACGTGCGTGACTTACTCGGCAAGCCCCTGGGCAGTTCCCACGACAGCTTCACCAGTTCCGCCGAGCTCGCGGGTGCGCTGTTGAGCCAGGCCCATGTCGCCGCGGTTCCCGGCGAGGCCTTCGGCGCACCGGGATATCTGCGATTCTCCTACGCAACGGCGGACGAGCTCATTGTTGAAGGCATGAGGCGTCTGCGGGATTGGGTGGTCAGCGCTTGAGCGTATCTCCCTCTCCCACGGTTTCTTCCCCCGAAGGTGCGCACTCCGGTCTGAAGGATCTCAGAAAGTTGTCGAAGGCTCACCTGCATCTGCACTTCACGGGCTCGATGTCGGTCGATTTGCTCCGCGAGATGTCTGCGAGCCACGACATCTCGCTCAACAAGGAGCTGCTCGATTCCGAGCCCCTCCGCGTCCCCGCGAACAGACGCGGGTGGTTCCGCTTCCAACGTCTTTACGATATGGCGCGCCGTTGCGTTCAGACTGAGCAGGACATGCGCGAGATCGTCGACGAAGCGGCTCGCCTCGACGCGAGTGAGGGCTCAAAGATCTTGGAGATTCAAGTGACCCCGGACTCTTATGCGAAGATCATGGGAGGTCTCACGCCTGCGCTCGAAGTCATTCTCGACGAGGCGCGACAGGCGAGTCAGCGGCACCACATCGCAGTTGGTGTGATCGTGGCGGCCGCCCGGACTCACCACCCGCTCGAGGCTAAGACCTTGGCGCGCCTGGCAGCCCAGTACGCCGGCGATGAGCCCGGTACCGTCGTCGGATTTGGGTTGAGCAACGACGAGCGCAGCGGCAATACCGCGGACTTCTTCCCGGCGTTTCGCATTGCAGCGAAGGCGGGGCTTCCGCTCATGCCCCACGCGGGGGAGCTCCTGGGGCCAGAACACATCGACGAGGTGCTCTCAAACGTGCATCCCCGGCGCATCGGACACGGCGTGCGCGCGGCGGAGGATCCTCAACTCCTTCGGCGCATCGTTGAGCAGAAGGTGACACTCGAAGTGTGCCCCGCCTCCAACGTGGGTCTTGGCGTGTATGCGAACAAAGCCGAGGTGCCTCTGCGAAAGCTCTTTGACGCCGGCGCGCACATTGCGCTGGGCGCGGATGACCCGCTCCTTTTTGGGGAGCGGCTTGAGGCTCAGTACGAGGACGCTCGCTCGGTTCATGGGTTCAGCGACGATGAGCTCGCCACGCTCGCTCGATACTCCATCGAGGGATCCGTGATGGCCCAGCGATATCGCGACGCGGCACTCTCGGAAGTAGACGTTTGGCGCGATTGCCGCTAGACTGTTCCCTTGGCGGTCTCAGACCGTTACGGGAGTATGTGTTATTCTCCTTTATGGAGAAGTAATGCTTAGGGAAGTGGCGCAATTGGTAGCGCAACGGTCTCCAAAACCGTAGGTTGTGGGTTCGAGTCCCGCCTTCCCTGCTAGTAGTTTCGACAAGTGAGGAAGAACAATGGCCAATAAGGCGACGACCACAACGGATGATGAGGGCGAGCTGAAGCCTAACTTCTTCATGCGCATCGGCTTGTTTATTAAGCAGATCATTGTCGAGCTTCGTAAAGTCGTAGCTCCCACGCGTGGCGAGCTTTTCCGCTGGACAGTCGCTGTTCTCATTTTCGTCGTGCTGCTGATGATCTTTGTCACGGCATTGGATTTCGGCCTGGGCAAACTCGTGTTCTTGATATTTGGCTGATTAAGTAAAGGTGAAAGTAAAGCATGACTGATGAAGTGAACGAGTCCGTATCTGACGACACGCTCGGTACTGAGCAGGTTGAGGCAGGCTCGCAGGACGTCGCCGCGGACAATGCAGGCTCCGCCCAACAGGAGACCGCTGAGAACACTGATTCTCAGGTGGCATCCGACGCTGACGAATCTGAGACTTCAGAAGGGGATTCGGCCGACGAGGCTGAGGAAAGCGATCCCGGTGAGAAGGCCGTCAAGGATTTCTCCAAGTCTTTGCGCACCCTTGAAGGTAAGTGGTACGTGCTCCACACCTATTCTGGCTACGAAAAGCGCGTGAAGCAGAACGTCGATGCCCGCGTTTCCAACTTTGGCCTCGAGGACAAGATCTTCCAGGTTGAAGTCCCGATGGAAGAGGTCGAGAAGCACACGGAGAAGGGCAAGAAGATTGTCTCCCGCGTGCGCATTCCCGGCTACGTTCTCATCCGTATGACCGACGATGAAGACGCTCGTCGCATTGTGCGTGAGACTGAGGCCGTCACAGGCTTCGTCGGTCCGACCAAGGACCCCGCTCCCTTGTCTAACAAGGAAGTCGTCAAGATGATGGCTCCGATGATCGCCTCTGCGGCGCTCAAGGAGGCCGGTGGCGAGCAAAAGGCACAGCGCAAGGTCGCCGTGGAAGTCAGCTTTGAGGCTGGCGAATCGGTCACCGTCATCGATGGTCCCTTCGCTTCCATGCCCGCGGTCATTTCAGAAGTTTCTCCTGCGACGCAGAAGCTCACAGTGCTCGTATCCATCTTTGGACGCGACACGCCTGTGGAGCTCGGCTTCGAGCAGGTCGAGAAGCTTGACGCCTGATTCCGCGAGAATCTCGCCGTTGCGTCAAGGGCTTCGGTACAATATAAAGGCTTGCCGCTTTGCGCGGCTTGGTAAATAAAAGTAGCGGGAGGAAGCTTCGCTTCCGATTGCACCGCTTCACAGAAAGAAGAACCAGAATATGGCTCCAAAGAAGAAAGTAACAGGGCTGATCAAGCTTCAGATTCCTGCAGGCAAGGCGAACCCCGCTCCGCCAATCGGTCCCGCTCTCGGTTCCCACGGCGTGAACATTATGGACTTCACCAAGGCCTATAACGACGCGACCAAGGACAAGATGGGGCAGATCATCCCCGTCGAGATCACGGTTTATGAAGACCGCACGTTCACTTTCGTCCTGAAGACCCCTCCGGCTGCAGATCTGTTGAAGAAGGCTGCTGGCGTGGCAAAGGGCGCAGCCAATCCTCTCACGACCAAGGTGGGTTCTGTCACCATGGATCAGTGCCGCGAGATTGCTCAGACCAAGCTCGCAGATCTGTCCGCGAACGACGTCGAGGCTGGCGCGAAGATCATCGCCGGTACTGCTCGTTCTATGGGCATCACCGTTACCGACTGAGAATAAACCGTTAGCGGAAGAGCAACGCTTGCTCGAACCGCGACTGCTCGAATGGAGAAGCAGATGACAAAGCGTTCAAAGAAATATCGTGAGTCTGTCGAGAAGATCGACAGCTCGAATCTCTACAGCCCAGCAGAGGCGATCGCCCTTCTCAAGGGCATGCCGAAGCGCGGCTTTGACGAGACCGTCGAGGCCGTGTATCGCCTCAACGTGGATCCCCGCAAGGCGGATCAGTTGGTGCGCGGCACCGTCAACCTGCCCAACGGCACCGGTAAGACCGCAAAGGTCCTCGTGTTCGCACGTGGTCCTCAGGCGAGCGCTGCGACCGAAGCCGGCGCTGACGAGGTCGGCGACGACGATCTCATCGCAAAGGTTCAGGGTGGATACCTTGACTTCGACGCCGTTGTGGCGACGCCCGACATGATGGGTAAGGTTGGCCGTCTGGGTCGAGTTCTCGGCCCCCGTGGTCTCATGCCTAACCCGAAGACCGGCACTGTCACCATGGATGTGGCAAAGGCCGTCTCGGACATCAAGGGTGGAAAGATCGAGTTCCGTGTTGATAAGCATGGCAACTTGAGCTTCCTGGTCGGAAAGATCTCCTTCGAGGCTTCTGCTCTCGAGGAGAACTTCAAGGCCGTGGCAGATGAGCTCAAGCGACTCAAGCCGTCCACTGTCAAGGGCCGCTATTTGCTCAAGGCGTCCATCTCGTCGACGATGAGCCCGGGGATCCAGTTGGATCCGGCGGAGCTGGTCTGAGAGATCAAGGTCTGAGAGACCTCGCGATATAACGCAAACAGAATGGGAAGTACCTTCGGGTGCTTCCCATTCTGCGTATCTAGGTCAGGGAAAAAAGAACCGCGGTGGGTCGCGGTGAGAACGGGCGAGGCGGCTTGATTGCAGACGTGATGCGAACACGGTGTTGTGTTTAATCTATGAATTCTCACACCCGCGAATAGTTGCGAGGTCGTGCAAAATATGGAGGCCCCCGGAAAGCTTGCAAATATTAGGTTTTGCAAACGATGTCTTTTACCGATTTTGAACACTGCGGAAGCGGATTTTCCTACTTTCCTTGATATTGCAGGCAACACGCCGTACAGGATTCAACAGATGTGAAATTGCTCACTTGCGTTCAATGAATTAACATAGTACCTGGATGACAAAGCGGTCATTCGTTAACCCATTTGATAAGGTGCAAAAAATGAACAAGATAATGAAAGCCGTCAGCGTTGCAGCTTCAGCGTCTCTGCTTTTGTCCCTTGGCGCATGCGGTGGGGGCCGCAGTGATTCAGCCGCCAGCGGCGATGCGAAGGATGCCAAGGACATGACGATCGGCCTCTCGATGCCGACAAAGTCCCTCGAACGATGGAACAAGGATGGTGCGAACCTCAAGTCAAAGCTTGAAAAGGCTGGATACAAGGTCATCCTGTCGTATGCGGACAACAAGACCTCTCAGCAGACTTCCGACATTGAGAACATGGCAAATAAGGGTGCCAACATCGTCGTCGTCGCCGCAATTGATGGAACTGCGGTCGGGCCGGCGGTTGAAAAGGCCAAGGATTCTGGCGCGAAGATCATCGCCTACGATCGCCTCATCATGAATACTCAGGACGTCGACTACTACGCGACCTTCGATCTGGAGAAGGTCGGTGCACTCCAGGGCCAGTACATCATCGACAAGCTGGGTCTCAAGGATGGCAAGAAGGGCCCCTTCAATATCGAGGTCTTCTCCGGTTCTCCTGACGACAACAATGCAAAGCTCTTCTTCAAGGGTGCGTGGGATCTCCTGCAGCCGTACTTCAAGTCGGGCGTTCTCAAGTCACTGTCCAAGCACGGCGGTGGTGTGTCTGCAAACTTCGCCCTCGACAAGTGGCAGTCGATCGGTGTGCAAAATTGGGACGCGGCAAAGGCACAGACGGACATGGAGTCGATTCTTGACTCCGCCTACTCCCACGGCGAGAAGCTCGACGCTGTGTTGACGCCGAACGACGCCATCGCAGTCGGAGTTGTCAATGCAATTGGAACCAAGCGCCCTGACCTCAAGGCGGGAAGTGCCAACTGGCCGGTTCTCACCGGACAGGACTGCGACGCTCCGAACGTCACTCAGATCGCCCAAGGCAAGCAAGCCATGAGCGTCTTCAAGGACGTCAACAAGCTCGCTGACGCGGTCTACGACATGGTGACTACTCTGGCGAAGGGTGAGAAGGTGACGGACGCCACGGGCAAGTACAACAACGGTTCGATCGACGTTCCCACCAAGCTGCTCGACCCCGTTGTAGTTACGAAAGACAACCTCGACCTGTTGAAGACCTCCGGTTTCTATAGTGAAGCCGACTACAACAAGCTCGTTGGCTGAGAACTGTGAGGGCTAACTCCGTTCTATGAACGGATATGTCGAATGACGGAGTGTACGGGGATGTTTCCTGTACACTCCATTTTTGTTTTGTCATGGTTTTGCGGGTGAGCTTCCGTGCTGGGTTCCCGTCACCGTGGGGAAGTACGGACTCCGCGACACGCTGGAATTCAAGAAAAACCTGCGATTTTCTACTTTCTCCGCGTTCTTTGTCGGGCGATTTCATATTGCAAAGTCAAGGCGACACGCCGTTAAGGTACTGAAATCATTAGGTTCCCAAAATCGGGTTTGCGTTGGGTGGTGTGTTTGCGTATAGTTCTTTCTTGCTGCCTGCATGGTGGGGTTGCTTCTTTTGGAGTGGTTCTGGTGTGTGTGGTGTGGTGGTTTGAGAACTCAAGAGTGTTGTTTTGTG
>JALCOX010000064.1 GCA_022649925.1 Bifidobacteriaceae bacterium
AATAGGAGGTCAACGCTGCGACTTTGATGCGGCACACCCCTTTTGTGGCCGGATACTGCGTTCCTTGCGCGGAGCCTGTTGTGCAGTAGTAGTAGTCTCCGATGTTTTCGGGTGCTGCAGGCGGTAAGGTTGAGCCGCTTGGAATGGCGACGTAGACGGCACCATCGAGTCCATTCACCGTGTCAGAGGAACCGCTGCGGTCCCCGGCCGCCGTGATGGTGATCGTCCGTGCGAAGATTCCGTCGGCCCAGGCGTAGTCGTCACCGACGAGTCGCTTTTCGACCTCCTCGGTGTCTTTCACCTGCTGATCAGTATCGGAAGCATCGCTTGTTTCATTGTCTGCATTTTCTTCGGAGCCCGGAGCTGCAGGCGCATCAGTGGCATCGCCCTCTTGAGGCTGTTCAGTAGCGGGATCCCCCGCTGAATCTTCTTGAGAGTCTGGACTTCCTTGTCCTGACTCAGTTTCGGTTCCGGTTTCTGTACCGGGCTCGGTTTCAGTTCCAGTTCCTGCCTCGGTGCTGATTTCACCGTCGTTCGAGGAACCTGATTCTGTTTTCCCAGTCTCCGAGTCGGCGAGAACATCCGCCGTCGCGTTGTCGCCACTCGAGACCTCGCCGTCAGAGTCGTCGTCGCGATTCTCTTTGGCGGACGCCGACACGACGGTGGGAGTGGGATCGAAGCCCGGCGGCGAAGAATCCCCCGACGCCTTGACTGGGAGGACACTTGCGAGAATGAAAGTCAGCGCTGCGATGAGGCTGACGACTATGACGAGTGAACGAAAAGAAGCCATGCGCTTCACAGTCTTTTTGAGTGTGAGTGCAGCACCTTTTTCGGCAAGGATCTTGAGCGGTGCTCCAAGATATTCTTGAACTTTTTTCGAGAGCATCGTACCTCTGCCTTTCTGTGATGGCGGATTGAAAATGTGTCAATCTCAACACATGGGCTTCTTCGCTCTCGTGAGATATATTTTACATAAATCCCCATTCTGTTGACATCTCTTCAGCGTGTCGAGGTCTCATTACACTCAGGAAGGCTGTTGTACCAACGATCCGACGCTCCTCGTGCAAGAACGTGAAGTGGCTCGCTTGAACGATAAAAGAATCTCTCCTCGGGCACCCTTTGGAGAAATCACCAAACAGATTGTTCAACCGACATCACGCCCGCGCGCATAACCGCCACCGGCAAAATCATTGGAGCTACAGAAGCTCGTCGACTTCGGTGAGCAGGGTAGCTATCCCTTTACGAAACTCCTCCGGCTCTGGCAGCAAAGACACCGCAATGTATCCATTCGACACCATGTCGAAAAAGTAACCAGGTTGTGCCGTGGTGGCATGCTGCTCGATGAGGGTCGTCACTAATTCTGTCTCATCGATGACGCTGGGAAAACGCAACAGCACGTTCCATCCACCCTCGGGCTGCAGCAGTGACACCACGCCCGAATCGCTCGCCGCCAACGCTTCCTCAAGACTCACGAGATTGTTGCGCGTACGCTCACGAATTCGCAGTAATTGCGCGGGCACTTCAGCCAGCATTCCAGGAATCTGCTCCGCTATGATGCCGGACATGGGCAGGAAATCGTCGGCGATGACGTCCAGCCGACGCAAGGCCGCAGCGACGTCGCCTTCCGGCCCTGACACCTGAATCCAGCCGACCTTGGCGTGCGGGGCGGCGAGCATCTTCGAAAAGCCATCGAGTCCGAATGTCAGCACACGGGACTCCCCCGCAGCTCTGTGCGGAGTCTCCAGCGGCAGCAGCGGGAAGTCGAAGAACACTTCATCCGCGATGATCGCCAAGTCGTAGCGCTCACACACGGCTACGAGAGCCTCGTAATCGTGCTCGCCCACGTATGATCCCGTGGGATTATTGGGATTGATGAGTATAAGCGCACGAATCTGTGGCTCAGTACCTGCTCTGTTGCGCTCCAGTGTGCGCTCGATCTCGGGGACGTCGATGGTCCACGAGCCGTCGTAGCGCAGCGGATACGTCACCGCGCGCACGCCCTCAAGCCGCCCAATTGATTCTATGAGCGGATACCCCGGGGTCGGACACAGCACTGCCTCTCCGGGATCGCATAACAATTTCATGAGCCAGGAGTAGGCCTGCGACGTGGAACTCGTGAGATATAAGCGCGCGGGATCCACCGATTCACCGGCCGCCCCAAAGGTGAGACTCGTATCGTCCGCAATATCGGCGGGCCGACCTTGAACCTCCAGTTCGGCGTCCGATCCTCGTGCTCTCGCGCTGAGAAATTCCGCGAGCGCCCGTCTCGCCGCGACCGGGCCGCGCGGGTCGGCATTGTATTCCTGCGGCACGCTCCGCGGAGCGAGTCCATGATGCGTGGGATTTGAGTCGTTGAGCTGATACAGTGTTCTGCCCGCGCGCTTTGCCACGTTCTGTGCAGCGACGATGGGATTAGGCTCACTGATGTCAACACGGTGAGAAAAACGGACGGACGTGACTGGCCTCACTTCTGTTTGCTGGCGAAATATCCCGCGCCGATAATTCCAGCATCGTTGAGCAACGCAGCCGGGACGAGTGGAGTCTCAATGTCGATGTACTTGAAGAATTTCTCGGACTTCTTGCTCACACCACCGCCCACAACGAAAAGTTCCGGACTGAAGTATTCCTCGAGACGCTCGTAATATTTTGTGAGGCGCGCCCCCCACTTCTCCCAACTCAGCTCCTTGCGTGAACGAGCTGCGTCGGAAGTATAGTGCTCCGCGTCCTTGCCGTTGAGTTCCAAATGCCCCAACTCGGTGTTGGGAACGAGTATTCCGTCGATGATCAATGCGGTGCCGATGCCCGTTCCAAGCGTCGTCGCAATGACCAAACCCCGCCGCCCCTTGGCAGCTCCATATTGAACTTCGGCCAGACCCGCAGCATCCGCGTCGTTGACCACGTGAATTTCGCGCCCGCTCTGCTGCGTGAGCAGTTGGTTGATGTCGACACCCACCCACGACTGATCGAGGTTTGCCATGTAGTCGATGGGTTTGCCCGGCTTGATGGGAGCGGGAAATGCGACTCCGACTGGAGTGCCGTCCTCCACCTCATACTGATCCAGCAACTGGGTGACAATGCCCGCCACTGCCTCAGGTGTGGAAACTTCCGGCGTCGGAATGCGTGTGCGATCCGCAGCGAATCGACCGTTGACAAGGTCGACGGGTGCTCCTTTGATGCCCGAGCCGCCGATGTCAATTCCAAAAGCCTGTGCGCCAGCAATCATGATCTGCCTTTCTCTCTAGATCTGCGGTGATCTTACTTCTTCAGCGGTGCCATGGGTTCCCAGTCGGGCTGATGCAGTAACGCGCGCGAGTCCTTCCATCCGCGCAACAATGCGGGAATTCCGGTTTTCAAAGTTTTGTCGACTGTGACCAGGCGAATGATCTCTTTGGCGAAGGTGAGCGCGGTACCCAAGCCGAACAGTAGCGGCCGGTAGTCGCCGTGTGCCATAAAATATCTGGCCATGTAGCCGCGATTACGCATGATGTAGTAGCGGTTCATGTCCGACGTGGAGTTGAGTTGGCGCACGCCTGCTATGTCGAGATTGTTGATTTCGCGGGTGCGACGCATCACAAAGTCGGGGACAATGATCGGGTTGGTGACCTTGCTGGCGAGGTAGCCATACAGCGTGTCGTCCCAATAGATAAAGAAGCGCTTGTCCGGCAGACCTATCTGCTCCACGACGTTGCGCCTGAAGAGCCCACCCTCGAAGCAGGCAGTGTTCATGACCTTGTATCCGGCCGCACCAAAACCCGAAGGCGCGATGGGATCGGGGATTCCCAGGGGGACGATGAAATGATATTGCCAGTAGAAGGGACCACCGTCGTAGTCGTAGCGCTGCCCTTGAATCACGTCGTGGCCCTTCGTCCACTTCTCAAGTCGGGCCATGCCCTCCGGTTCGATGGCCACATCGTCATCCATGATCCAGAACCACTCGGCGCCAAGGTTGTACGCGGTTTCGACGCCCTTTGAGAAGCCGCCGGAGCCACCCGAGTTTTCCGTCATACGCACGTAAGCGACACGTTCCTGCGATCCGGAAGCATCCGCAACGGTCTTTCCCCATTGACCAGTCACCGCCGTGCCGAAATCTGCGACCATCTTTTTCGTCTCTTCGGAATCCTCGTTGTCGACGATAACGACACGCCAGGGTGCCTTCGTGGACGCGAGAATCGAGTCGAAAAGCTTCGTCAGCAGTTGCTGGCGCTTATAGGTCACGACAACTATCGCAAGTTTCTCCATAAGACCCATTCTCTCACTTGCACTCAACAGAATCGATCAAAAGTGGCTGTACCGCACAATTATCGCTGTGTCGTGGGCTTCTTAGAACCCTTCACGACGACCGCGGCCAGTGCAAGGCTCAGCGCATACACAACCGCCAGCACAACGGACACCGTCGCGAAACTACTCAGATACGCCTGCCCACCCGTAACCGCGGCGGCACCTCCGGCGACATTCGCAGTGCGTGCCGCGAAGGACGCCGAAAAGATGCCCATCGTAATGGTGGTCCCCAACGCCCCGCCCACCTGCATGGAGGTCTGAGCGCCGGAAACGACGTCGGGAATATACTCGGGCTTCACCAGAGAGAACATGCGCGCCTCGATGGTGGGCAGAGCAAAGGCAACGCCGATGAAGGCCACAGTCGCGAATGCCGCCACGACCAAAGCACCCATGGAAACCTGGGCGAAAGCGAGGAGAACGAAACCGATGATCAAAGCGCAGATGCCGCCGAGGACAGTCGCCTTGGCTCCGAAGCGATCAAAGAGGGTGCCGGCAAACAGTGCGAAGCACTGGGAAATTAACAATGGCACCATGAGCATGAGCGAGGAGGTGAACGCTGAGATGCGCAAACCAGGTTCGATGGCCATGGGATACACCACAGCGAGACCCATGTTGGCCACCTGCAGCAGAACGATGAGTCCCATGCCAGCGGCGATGGGAGCACTTCGCAGAACCGCGAGATTGAGAACGGGAGCAACGCGGTCCTCCTCCTGCGAGCGGCGGGCGAGATCGATCTGGCGACGCCCCCACAGGAAGCACACTGCGATGCCGAGAATGCTGAGAAGCCACCCCATCCAGGAAGACAGGCTCATGGCGAGCACGTTGATGCCGCCCACCAGCGCTGTGAAGCCCACGATTGATTCGATAACCGACACCACGTCGAGCTTGCGACTACTGCGCTCGGAGATATCGGAAACCAGGAAGATGCCGACAACCAGCAGCACGACGGCCACAATTGAGAGCGGTACAAACAGCGTGCGCCAATTGTATCCGGCGCTCAAAATTGAACCCGCGTACAGCGGTGCAAAAGAGGGTCCCAGGCCGATAATGACGCCGCACAAGGCCGTCACAAAGCCCTGATACTGCGGCTTGGTGAGCTTCAGCGCACTGGAGAACAAGAGGCTTGGCAGGAGTCCAGCTCCCAGGCCCTCTACCACGCGCCCCACAATGAGAACGGCGAAGGAAGGGCTGTGCGCGTTCAATGTCAGACCCACCGCGATGAGCAGCAGGGAGCAGACGAAAACGGCCTTGGTCGAGTAACGGTGAATGACGAATGCGGCGATGGGCACGGAGACACTCATGGCGACGAGGAAGCCGCTCATGGTCCATTGAACCGTGTTATAGTCCAGGCCCCATTCCTTCATGACGGCCGTGTTGCCCACCGAGAGCACCGTTTCGTTGAACAGGCAGAGGAAGCTGGCGATCATGAGTATCACCAGCATGGATTTGCGGAATCGAGGCTGCGGCGCTTGAACCGCATCCCTCGAATTTGGGCTCACCGTGTTCTGTTCCATTCGCTTCTCCCTACCCACAAGTCTCAGCTCACATAAGCTCACACAAGAACGACCCACCCGCAGAGGATGGGTCGTTCACTTACCTACTAATTCACTACTCCTGCGCCGCCACAGCCTCTTCAGGCTGCGCTGCTGCACCGGAATCGTTCGGGGTAACGGGCGTCACCGGAATATCAGGACCCGAGCCGGAACCGCCAGCAGGTCCATCAGTGCCATCGGCGCCGTCAGCACCGTTGGAACCGGACGTGCCATCGCCCTTTTCTCCGGAGTCCGTCGTCTCGCCTTCGATGAAGGGTGTGCCGGTAAACGTGAAGTCTCCCAGCAGCCCCTCGCCTTCGGCGTCGACCTTGATGGCCTCGTTATCGTGGAGCTCTCCCATGAGGATCTTCTCGGAGATCGCGTCCTCGATGTCGCGCTGGATGACACGACGCAGAGGTCGTGCTCCCAGCAGCGGATCGAAGCCCTTCTCCGTGAGCAGGTTCTTGGCCTGGTCGGTGAGATCGATGGACATGTGGCGCTCGAAGAGGCGGTGGTTGAGGTCGGTGATCTGGAGATCGACGATCTGACGCACCTGGTCTTGAGTCAGCTGCTGGAAGACAATGATGTCGTCCAGGCGGTTGAGGAACTCCGGGCGGAACTGTTCCTTCAGCTCGCTGGTCACCTGGCTCTTCATGCGCTGATAGTTGGTCTCTGTGTTTCCGCCGACGTTGAAGCCGGTGTTTTGAGACTTAGCAATATCGCGCGTTCCGAGGTTGGTGGTCATGATGATGATGGTGTTCTTGAAGTCGACCTTGCGACCCTGACCATCGGTCAGATGACCGTCGTCCAGCACCTGAAGCAGCGTGTTGAAGATGTCGGGGTGTGCCTTTTCGATCTCGTCGAACAGAACCACGGAGAACGGCTTCCTGCGCACCTTCTCGGTGAGCTCTCCACCCTCTTCGTAGCCAACATAGCCCGGAGGCGCTCCGAACAGACGCGAGACGGAGTACTTCTCCGAGAACTCCGACATATCGACGCGAATGAGTGCATCTTCGTCGTCAAAGAGGAACTGTGCCAAGGACTTGGCGAGCTCGGTCTTGCCGACGCCGGTGGGTCCTGCGAAGATGAACGAACCGGAAGGACGGCGGGGATCCTTGAGACCCACGCGCGCACGGCGGATCGAACGGGAGATGGCCGAGATGGCCTCGTCCTGCCCGATGACACGCTTGTGCAGCTCGTCTTCCATGTTCAGCAGCTTCTTGGACTCCTGCTGGGTGAGCTTGAACACCGGGATGCCCGTGGTGGACGAGATGACCTGTGCGATCACTTCGTCGTCGACGACCATGGACACGTCGGATTCGCCCTCGCGCCACGCCTTCTCCTTGGACTTGCGCTCCTCTTCCAGCTTCTCCTGGGAGTCGCGCAGATCCGCTGCCTTCTCGAAGTCCTGATCCTCGACCGCCTGGTCCTTGTCCTTCTTGAGCTTGGCGATCTTGGTGTCGAGCTCCTTGAGCTCTGGCGGGGCCGTGAGGCGCTTGATGCGCAGACGCGCACCCGCCTCATCGATGAGGTCAATGGCCTTATCGGGGAGGTTGCGATCCTGGATGTAGCGGCTTGAAAGCTCTGCCGCCGCCTGGAGCGCACTGTCCGTGATGGTCACGTGGTGGTGATTCTCGTAGCGGTCTCGCAGGCCCTTGAGAATTTCGATCGTCTCGGCGACCGAAGGCTCGGGCACCTGAATCGGCTGGAAGCGGCGTTCGAGCGCTGCATCCTTCTCGATGTACTTTCGATATTCCTCAGTGGTGGTGGCACCGATGGTCTGTAGCTCGCCACGCGCAAGCATAGGCTTGAGCATGTCAGAGGCACCCAATGCGCCATCCGCGGAACCGGCACCGACGATGGTGTGAATCTCATCAATGAACAGGATGATGTCGCCGCGGGTCTTGATCTCCTTCATGACCTTCTTGAGGCGTTCCTCGAAGTCGCCGCGATAGCGGGAGCCCGCCACCATGGATCCGAGGTCAAGGGCATAGACCTGCTTGTCCTTGAGAGTCTCAGGAACATCCTGATTGTTGATCTTCTGGGCCAAGCCCTCGACCACTGCCGTCTTGCCAACTCCAGGCTCACCGATGAGAACAGGGTTGTTCTTGGTGCGCCTGCTCAGTACCGTCATGACGCGCATGATTTCCTTGGAGCGGCCGATGACTGGGTCGAGCTTGCCCTCCGACGCTTCTGCGGTGAGGTTGCGCCCGAACTGGTCGAGAATTGCAGAGCCAGTCTGAGAGTTCTTGTTGGTCACGCCGCCGGCGTTAGCCAAGTCACCCTTGTCGCCGCCCTCGCCCTCTTCGTGCGTTCCACGGATCATGTCGATGACCGAGGTGCGCAGATCTGCCAGATCCACATCCATCTTGATGAGAACCTGGGTTCCCACGCCTTCACCCTCACGGATGAGGCCGAGGAGAATGTGCTCCGTACCGATGTAGCTATGCCCCAATTGGAGAGCTTCGCGAAGGCTCATCTCGAGCACCTGACGGGCATGCGGGGTGAAAGGAATGTGACCGGTGGGGCTCGCAGAGCCCTTTCCAATCATTTCCTCCACTTGCTCGCGGGTCTTGTCGAGCTCGACGCCCTTCGCCGCGAGTGCCTTGGCGGCCACACCTTCGCCTTCTCGGATAAGGCCAAGAAGGAGGTGCTCCGTCCCGATGTAATTGTGTTGAAGAGAGCGTGCCTCTTCTTGTGCGAGGACGATGACTCGTCTCGCCCGGTCTGTGAACCGTTCGAACATGTGTGTGATTCCTTCCGACAACTGCCAACCACTCTACAGATTTCGGGTGACGTTTATTTCGCTCAAACGGCTAAATTCGCTGTCTGCGCAAAGGCTGCGCCGAGAGAGCAAAACTCGCGCAGAGCTCACAGTCCACATTCGTTACAGTGGTATTAAGTCACATCGCATCTGCGAGAAGCCCAAAGGAGGACATTATGACTGTCTCAGAGAACACTTCCGCGAACACTTCAGAGGTTACTTCAGACCGCATCGTCGTCGGCGTTGACGGTTCCGACGAATCCTTCGCAGCACTCGCTTGGGCCATAGAAGACGCACGCTGCCTCGACGCTTCAATCAACGCCGTTTACGGGTGGACCCCTTCGTGGGAAGTGGGTACCGAGCCCGACAGCAAGGAGGCGTGGGATGACGCCTATCAAAAGATTGAAGGCAAGATTTCCGATTGGGTTCATGACCACTACCCCGACCCTCGCGACGCTACCGATCGCATCATTCTCACCTCAGTTCGAGGCTCGGGTCAAGCGGCGCTGCTGACATTGGGCGCCAACTCCGCAGGAATCGTGGTGGGCCGACGCAGCTTGAATGCAATCCTTCGCTGGTTCCTCGGTTCCACGTCCATCTCCCTGGCACAGTCGGCGAAAGTCCCGGTTACTATCGTCAAAGCGCAAGACACCCTGGCCGCTGAATCCCAAGCCTCAGACGACCAGGCCTCTTCGGAGGAGCGCACCGTTGAGAAGGTCCTGTCTTCCGTTGACGCCGACAGCGTTGCCAACGCATCGGTCAGCAGGATTGCCAGCGGGGAAACGCTGCAACGCATAGAGGCCCTGACGCTTCTGCACCGCGGCGAAGCGCTCCCCATCGTTGTGGGCATCGACGGTTCCTCGGATTCAGTACGAGCCCTCACCTTCGCCCTGCACGCCGCTCAGAGGACCGGTAGAAGACTTCACATCTTCTTCTGTTGGCAGATGCGCGATCTCGGCGTCGTCCCCGGTTACGAGAACGCCGTCGCTCCCGTCTTGGAGGCGCAGAAATACGCGGAGTCAATTCTTGCGAAGAGTGTGTCGGAGGTCGACATTCCCGAAGGTGTGCGTTACACCACCACTGCACTTCACGTGCCCGCGGTCAAGGGTTTGACATCGGCATCCACTTACGCCCATTGGCTCATTGTGGGTTCCCGCGGACTTTCGGGGGTTGACGCGCGCGTTTTGGGATCCGTGAGTTCGCAGCTGGTCGAGCAGTCGCACTGCACGCTCACCGTCGTGCACTAGCTCGCACACGTTCACGTCGCACACCCGCACGTACTTCGTGGAGAATTGACTGCTGCCGCACTGATTTCAGTGCGGCAGCAGTCAATTCTCCACGAACAAATAAATCAACAAATAAATTTTGGCCCAGTCAAGGAAGCTATCAGTCTTCGTTGGCAGATTCAGCGCCGGAAGTATCAGTGTCGACAGTGTCAGCACCGGCCGCACCAGTTGCGTCGGAAGCGCTAGCAGAGGGGCTCTCGGTCTCAGCACTGTCTGCGTTTTCAATGACTTCAACCTGAGCCGCCTCTTCACGCGGCGCCTGCTTGACGACATCGATGTGGAGGTCGTCGTAGGCGGGCTTACGATCAGGCCACATGCTCTCGGGCATCGGCGGCGCAATCTCAGAATGCTCGCCACAACCGTGGTCCAACGAAACGACGCGACCGTCATCGGGACTCCACTTGTTGGCGCACACACCAAACATGGTGTTCAATTCGCCCTGCAACGGCACGAAGAACGCGCAGGTCTCACAGGTGAGGCCACCGGCGGTCTTCGTCGAGAGTGACTTTGGTCCGTGTGGACCGTCGTACCAGCGCTGGGCAACCTGAGACCGGCCAAGCCTGCTCAGTACCCGCCGACGAGAGAGCCGATACTCCTCCACCACCTGAGAGAGATCCTCCTGCGAATCCTTCCCAGTTGAATCCGCCACTGCAGCATCAGCCTCAGAATCAGCGGCTTGAGAATCGGCCGCATCACTGCTTTCGGTCTTGCGGAAACCGTCTTCAAGACGCTCGTCGCCCTTTTCGGTCCCCAGCGTGTCTGTCACCGACAAATCACTCGGCAAAAGTCGCTCACGCCACGGAACCCACTGCGGTGGCATCAGCGCGCCGTCCGTGGGAATCAGCGATGACTCGTTGACGGTCCATGCGTCCAACTCGACATCGTGATACAAGCTGACGGCCCACTGCCACTTCTCGTAACCAGCGAGGTGGGACTCGAAGCGGAAGTCGAAGACGTTGTCTCCCAGGTCCACTCGTTCCGCGAAGTCACCGACTGCATCGGCGTCCTCCGCCGTCTCGACGGCGATTGCCCGCGCTATGGCTTCTGGATTTGGTTTTTGTGGCACTTGCTTTGTCCAATCAGTTGTACAGATCAGGATCAGTCGTGAACGTCAAAATCGTCAGCAACTACTCGCAGCATAGCAGCGAGCTTGTGCGATTCGGCGTTTGA
>JALCOX010000065.1 GCA_022649925.1 Bifidobacteriaceae bacterium
GCGTGTACCCAACCCTCTCGGGAATCCGGGACCTCGTAGAAGAAGTGATCGTTCGCGACCGTTGCGGCGACAGGTCCGCCGTGCTCACCCAGCCACTCGTCGCGGTCGAGCGCGCCGGCCTCGTGGGATTCGTCGAAGGAGCCGTTGGACTTGTCCATGATGATGGTGAGGTCCGCCGTGCGATCGACTGCGGGAAGGCGGTCAACGTTGTTGCGCGTCACCGAGAAGCCGACGCCGCCGCCCTTCATGAGCTGATCGAACATGAAGGCGAAGGGCATGGAGACGGATTCCTGGCTCTTATCCAGATAGCTGGGAACGATGGCGGAGTCGCCGTATGCCTGCGGGCGGATGGCGACGAACCAACAGTTGTTGAGGGAATCGCCGTGCTCGCGCTGGTAGTCGGTTCCGGAGACCCAGAGGTTACGTCCGGAAGGAGTTGCGGCGAGACCGTAGACGAGCTTGTAGAGCTGCTGAGCTTCGGTGGTGAGAGCCTTGACGAGCTTGGGGTCGGGGAGCTTCTCGCCCACGCCATAGCCCATGCCCTTGAGGCGAGGATCGAGGTTGATGTTGCCCTCGACGACGCGCTTGACGGTCTCGTGCCACTCCTCGGTGCGGTTCTCCGCGTCAATGAAGCGCGCGTAGGTGCGCTTGTAGGTCACCCAACCGAGAGGCCCCCAGTGCGGCTCAATGGTGTCGACGACGTTCTTGATGAAGTCGTTCGAGAGGGTAATGACGTTGCCTGAACCCATGATCTTCCTTCCAATAAAAGCAGTCTCTTCTTGAATCTTCTGCTGTGAGTTTCTCGACGTGGCCTCGTGCGCGGGGCCTTGCAGCGCCGGCGTTCGGGGGAAACGTCCTCATAAGAATCACTAGATATAGTATTACGTCAGACGGCCAACACAAGATGTAGATGAAAACTTGATTTTTTGTCCGTTCGTGGTAGCGACGATGCTGCCGTGTTCGGGCTAAACGACACGCTTGTATTTTCGCGGACTTCGGGATCCGTGGGCGATTGAATTTTGAAGTGTGGAGATTTCTGCACGGTGGGTCGTTGAGCGTGTCGGGCGCGTCGCGTGAGGTCAATGACGGAAAAGACACCCCGGCGATGCTGATACCGTGCCAGCGTGCGAAATCCTTCAAATTTGAGCCATTTGAGAGGTGATTCTGACGGAATGTACACCCCTGCGATGCTGGCACCGCACCAGTGTGTACATTCCGTCAGGGCTCAGGGCTCAGGGCTCAGGGCTCAGGGCTCAGGGCTCAGGGCTGGACCCTTGACCCAGGGCGCGTCACTTCACGAGGCGAGCATGCTTCACGTCGTCAATCGTGGCGGTGCCGGCCAGCTGCATGTCGATGAGCAACTCATCGCGCAGATGGTTGAACACGCTCTCGACGCCCTGCGCGCCGCCCAAGGCCAGTCCGTAGATCACGGGACGAGCGAGCGCGACGAGGTCCGCTCCCGAGGCGAGGGCCTTGAACACGTGGGATCCGCGCCGCACGCCGGAGTCGAAGATGATGGGAACCTGACCATTGACGGCCTCTGCCACGGAGTGGAGCGCGTCAAAGGAGGCCGGTCCGCCGTTGAGCTGGCGACCGCCGTGGTTGGAAACGTAGATGCCGGAGGCGCCTGCCCCGATTGCCAGCGTTGCATCTTCGGGCGCTTCAACGCCCTTGACGATGACGGGCAGGTTGGTGAACTCCGCAATCCGCTTGACGTCCTTCGGACCGATCTTCTGCGCTGCGGCAGCGTAGATCTCCATAATTCCCTTGCCCTTGCCATCACCTTCGCTGAACTTGGTGAGGTTGGCCATGGGGATGGGGAACTGGAAGTTGTTGACGATGTCCGACTCGCGGTAGCCGTCCACGGTGGCATCCACGGTCAGGATGATGCCCTTGACTCCGGCAGCCATCGCCTCGCGCAAGAGGCTTTCGTTGAAGTCCCAATCCTTGCTCATGTAAAGCTGGAAGAACTGTGGTGCGGGCGAACCGTCGGCGCGCTTACCTGCCGCGGCGGTGTCGGCGATCGAGGTGGATGAGTACGTACTCTGCGCCATGAGCGCGCCGGCTGCCGCGACTCCCTCCGCGGTGGCGACCTCACCGCGTGAATGCGCCAGTCCCTGCGCTGCGGCGGGAGCCATCATGATCGGGGTCTTCAGATCGATTCCGAAGACGGAGGTATCGGTGGAGGGGTTCTCCATGTCGGTCAGTGCGCGCGGCACGATGCGGACGTGGTTGAACGCCTCAGTATTTTCGCGCAGGGTCCACTCGTCTTCCGATCCGCCCTGAATGTAGCCGAATCCGCCGGTCGGAATAATCTTGCGTGCCTGATCTTCAAGCGAGGGCAAGTTGAGAATGTCGAGCTTTGATTCGCGGTCGGACTGCTCGTACCCGTTGGTGATTGTCATGATTTCTCCTTCTACATTTTTGGGTGCAGCGATGTGAGGTAAATGGTGCACCGTCTCTTGGCGCGGAGGGCCGCCAGAGCGCAGAGGGGGCAGTCTCAAGATTGCCGTGGGATGCCTCTTTATCCCGAGTCTGTGTGAGGTAGACGAACCGTGTTGGGCTCACCTTAGACACGGTGGGAGGGGGTGCACTATAGCTTGAGCCGATTGCAGAAGTGGGAATATTGGCGAGTTGTGCCGTTGTCTGTTTAGACTGAAGGTGCAATTTCCTGGAGACGCAAAGCGAATGGCAGGCGGTCCGCCCCATTGCGTCCGATTGAAAGGCGTGGGCATGGCAGCGAATGAACGTGAGAATACTTCGGACCCGGCAGCGGCGTCGGAACCCGGACGTGCGTATGCGCGCTCGGCTGTTCCCTCGGATGCGTTCGATCCAGACGCCGAGATTCACGCAGACCGCGTGGGCGAAGATAATTACTACGAGCGCGATGCTCCCTATAGCGAGTGGCTCAAGTGGTATCGCGAGATCGATTACCCGCGCTATCGGCACCCGGACGTGACGGTGGATTGCGTCATTCTCACCGTTGACGAATCGATGTTGCATGCCAGAGATCGCTCGCTGGCTTCGCAGTGCCTCAAGGTGCTGGCGGTCGATCGGTGGACGCATCCCTTCCGCGGCATGGTTGCCCTGCCGGGGACGTTCATGCGCCCCGACGACCAGGACGCGCAAGATGTCATCATTCGCATGCTGCGGGAACACTTTGATTTCGACGCGCTTCCGAAGGGTGAATATAACAGTACTGACAACTATCCCTTCGGCTCCGAAGATCTCCACATTCGTCAGTTGCAGACTTTCACGGGTTCGCACCGCGACCCCAGGGGTCAGGTCGTTTCAATTGCTCACCTCGTGTACATGCCAGGTGGAGTTGACCGCATCCCCGAATCTGACGGTGTGAGGTGGGAGCCTCTGCTCGATTTTGCAGAGCGCGAGCTTGCCTTCGATCACCATGAGATCGTCGCCGCTGCAATCTCCCGTCTGCGCTCGCAGTTTGCGTGGCTGCCACAGATATTCTGGTCTCTGCCGTCTCCCTTTACGGTGACGGACGCGCTCAAAGTGCGTGCAAGTCTGTTTGACGAGGATTACAAGGCCATCAATCGCAAGAATTTTAAGCGGAAATATCAGGCTGTGTGGGTGCCGGACCACGTGGAAATCAACCCCGTAACCAAGATGCCCGTCGACTTCTATCGTTACGATGGCGCCGTTTTCCAGTGATTCAGTGGGTGACCTGCTACCTACTTGCTACTTACTTGCTAATTAACCTGCTAATTAGCAAGTAAGTAGCAAGTTATTTAGTAAGTAAGTAGCAAGTTATTTAGCAGGTTCGATAACCCTCCCGGAGAAGACTGCCTCTCCGCCAAAAGGCCGTTCCTGCGAGTCCTGTGCACATTCTGTCCCGCCTCGGGCTATGCTAGGAGTTATCGAAACCTATCGACAATGACCGTCGAAAAGGTTACAGGCAAAGGGCAATGTGGTTGCCACTGCAGGCAGCTGCAAGTAAGAAGGTCGGTCTCCATGGCGGGAATCAAGGATGTTGCGAAACGCGCTGGCGTCTCTATCAGCACGGTATCGTATGTGCTCTCTGGCAAGCGTTCAGTGAGCAAGGAGACCAAGCAGAAAGTGCTCAAGGCCGCCCGCGAGATGCAGTATTCTCCCAACGCCGGCGCGCGCATGCTGCGGGGGGATCGCACCCACATCATCGCGCTGAGTGCGCCCATGTACGAAACCACGGACTACAGCAACTATTCTGTGTTCTTCCTCAAGACCGCGCAGCGCGCGCGGCTGTACCACTACGACGTCCTGCTGCTCGCGGGCGACGACGAAGAACAGGACCTCGCGCGCATCGTCGAATCGGGCCTGGTGGACGGCGTCATCATGCTCGACGTGAATCTGCGCGACTCGCGCGTCGACCTCGCGCGCAACGCATCGATCCCCTTCGTCTCGATCGGCGACCCCGGTGATACCGACAGTGTGAACGCCGTGGATACCGACTTTGCGCGCATGGGCAGGCAGGCCATCGATCGCCTGGCAGACGCGGGGCACAAGAAAGCCCTGTTTGTGGGCGGCAAGAAGCTCGATTACGATCGCGAATCCAACTTCCTCGTGCGCCTGCGCGAGGGTCTGTTCTCGGAGGCGCAGCGGCGCAAGATCGACGTCACGATGACGTATCAGCCCGACGGGGACATGGCCGGCATTCAGCACGAGATGGAGTCCGAGCTGGCGGAAGACCCCGACATCACTGCTGTGGTGTCGCAGGCGGGACTGGTCGCGTTGGGAAATCTCACGACGGCGTTGGGGCGTATGGACTATCAGATCCCGCGCGATATTTCCGTGATTTCCGTTGGAATTGGCGGCGATACCTCGACTCTGAGCACTCCCGTTGACAGCATGCCGCTGCTGCCTGAGCTCGTGTGCCAGCGCGGCGTTGACATCATGATGGATGTCCTCGCCGGCAAACAGCAGCGGTCGGGGACGCTCGAGCTCATGTCGCCTCGTTATTTCGATCGTGGATCGGTTGCCGCTCCGCGCAAGCGCTGAGTCCGTCTCGACGGGCTGCGACGTGCGACGGGAGTGTATGCGGGTGCTGACCCGCTTTTGAATCGTTTGTCATCCGTTGTCATCCCGGCGGCGATATGTTACTATCCAATCGAAACGTTTAGCAATGGTTGCTGGCAAGGTTTACTACTAAAAGAATCACCTTCGCGCGGAGACTGACGTCTGTTTGTTATCTCTATGTCGAAATGATTCGAATGGTGCGCGACCGCTCTCGCACGCGGGCACGGAGACACAGCAAAAGATATTGGAGCATAACAATGAAGTTCACTGATGGATTCTGGTTGAACCGTCCGGGCGTCGAGGCCATGTACGCCCGTGAGGCCTATGAACTTGAGGTTGGCAAGTCGGGGGATAGTCTCGACGTCCTCGCCACGACGAAGCCGATCAATGATCGCGCTGATACGCTCAACCTGCCCACCTTCGACCTGACCATCACGTCGCCGGCGGAGGGTGTGATCCGCGTTCAGGCCACTCACTGGGACGGCGCGCAGAAGGATCCCGGCTTCCCGCTCACCGTCGATGAGTCTAGCAATCGCGACTACGTCTCCGCGCGCACATCAGAGACCGACGCCACGCTGACCAGCGGAAAGCTCACCGCTCGCGTCTCCAAAGGCGCTCCCTGGGACCTCGTCTTTGAAGACGAAAATGGCAAGGAACTCACCTCTTCTGCCGGAAAATCCCTGGGTCGCTTCCTCCTCAATCAACTCTCTGCCGTGACAACCGACACCGTCGGCGAGTTCGGTGTCTCTGAAACCGGCGCCGCCTACGAGGAATCCGATACCTTCACCGGCATCCAGCTCAAGCTGAACGTGGGCGAGGACGTCTACGGTTTTGGCGAGCGCTTCGGCGCCTTCGTCAAGAACGGGCAGTCAATCGACATCTGGAACCAGGATGGCGGCACCTCGTCGGGCCAGGCCTACAAGAACATCCCCTTCTACTTCACCACCAACGGTTACGGCGTTTTGGTCAACAATCGCGGGCATGTTTCGTTCGAGGTCGGTTCCGAGAACACCGAGGCGGTGCAGTTCTCCGTGCCGGGCGAATCCCTCGATTTCCTTGTGTTCTATGGCCCGACGCCGAAGGAGATTCTCAATCGGTATACGGCGTTGGTTGGTCGTCCGGCGAACGTTCCCGCGTGGTCGTACGGCCTGTGGCTGACGACGTCGTTCACCACCAAGTACGACGAAAAGACCGTCAATTCCATGATTGACGGCATGTTTGACCGTGACATTCCACTGGGAGTCTTCCACTATGACTGCTTCTGGATGCGCGAGTTCCGTTGGACCGACTTCGAGTGGGACGAGCGCTTCTTCAAGAATCAGCAGGACACGCTCAAGCGTCTCCACGAGGACAAGAAGCTGCACGTCTGCGCGTGGATCAACCCTTACCTTGGGCAGCGAGGCAACTTCTTCAAGGAGGCGCGCGACAAGGGTTATTTGGTGCGCAAGCCCAGCGGCGAGGTGTGGCAGTCCGACCTGTGGCAGGCTGGCATGGGCCTGGTGGACTTCACCAATCCCGAGGCACGCGACTGGTACAAAGACCACGTTAAGGCGCTGCTGAACATGGGCGTTGACGCCATCAAGACCGATTTTGGCGAGCGCATTCCGACCGATGTGATTTGGCATGACGGGTCCGATCCGATCTCCATGCACAACTGGTATACGCAGCTGTACAACAAAACTGTGTTTGAAGCCATCGAAGAGGTGTACGGCAAGGGTCAGGCCACTTTGTATGCGCGTTCTGCGACCGTGGGTGGTCAGCAGCAACCCGTGCATTGGGGTGGTGATTGCGAGTCGACGTTCAACGGTATGGCGCAGACTTTGCGTGGTGGGTTGTCGCTGGTGTCTTCTGGTTTCGGTTTCTGGAGCCATGACATTGGCGGCTTCGAGGGGCGCAAGGCGGATCCGGCGTTGTATAAGCGGTGGACGGCGTTTGGCCTGTTGGGTTCTCATTCGCGCTATCACGGTTCGACGGTGTATCGGGTTCCGTGGCTTTTCGACGAAGAAGATCAGAAGAATGGCGTTTCGGTGCCGGCTGAGCAGACTGCCGTTGCTGTGACGCGCAAGTTTACGCATTTGAAGCTTGATTTGATGCCGTATTTGTATCAGGTGGGTTTGGAGCCGCATGTGAACGGCACTCCGGTGATGCGGTCGATGGTGATGGAGTTTCCTGGGGATCCGACCACTTATTCGTTGGACCGGCAGTATATGTTTGGGCCGAGTTTGCTGGTGGCGCCGGTGTTCTCTCGTTCGGGTGAGGTGTCGTATTATTTGCCGGCTGGCGTGTGGACGAACTTCTTCACGGGTGAGAGTGTTGCTGGTGGTTCGTGGCGGAAGGAGACGGTTCCGTTTGATTCCGTGCCGTTGTGGGTGCGGGATGGGTCCGTGCTGGTGACCAACCCCGGGCATGACTCTGCCGTGTATGAGTATGGCAAGGATGCATTGGTGTCTGTGTTCTTGAACGGTGATTCCATTGATTCTGCTTCTGCAACTGTGAGTGAGGAAGATGGTTCGTCTGTTGTGTTCTCTGCTTCGCGTGGTGCTGATGGTGCTGTGAGTGTGTCGAGTTCGGATGGTCGTGAGTTCCGTGCTCGCCTGGGCATCACTGGTGAAACTGTTGCTTCCCAGGGCGGTCGTGTTGTGCTGAAGTAAGTGTGCGCAAGTACGTGCGTGTGCTGCCCCTCCAGCTTGTTCGTGGAAAAATGACTGCTTGTACCTGCGAAATGGAGCGTAAGAGGTCAATTTTCCACGAACAAGCGTGTGTGCCTTGCTGCGGGGCGGACGGGATAGCGTGTTTCGGAGGTTTTTGGACGCTGAGCGTTGGATTGATGACGCTCAGTGTCCGTTTTTCTCCGATAGCAAGTAGGTGAGTGTACGCAAAGTGTGAGTGTGTGCAAGTGTGTGGGTGTGTGAGTGTGCGCAAGAGGGTGCTTGTGCTGCCACTCCAGCTTGTTCGTGGAAAAATGACTGCTTGCACCTGCAAAACGGAGCGTAAGAGGTCAATTCTCCACGAACAAGTGAGGTGGAATGTGCAAACAAGCGGGGTGGAGTGTGCGTGTACGAGCAGGATGAACCTGGAACAAGCGGGGTGAGTGTACGAACACACGTGTGAACTGCGTAAGCACGGTTTGCGCACGCACACGCTTGAACTTAAATAAGTATGTTTGTGCAATCGTTTCGCTCTGCAAACGGACAAAGTAAGCTAATCTTCCCACTGAGAGAAATATCACACCTGCGGGAGCGCATAGTGTCAGTTTGATAGGAAGTAGTTCAATTTTGGCCCATTTGTGTTCGTCGGAACGGGCCGTTATGCTCGTAATTCGAACGCGGATCAAACACTATTCTGCTCACTTCTTCCCAAAAGAGAACGATAACTTTCAAAACGTTTTCATAAACGACCTAAGTTCCTTCTGTGAAGATTCATGGCGGTAATTCGGAAAACGCTAGAATGACGCGGTTTTACCGACCTTGACAGGGGTTGCACCTGTGATAATATTCTATCGAAACGTTTAGTGAGGCCAATGAACTTAACGGGCAATTCAGCTCAGGTAAGTTCGGAGGATCCCAAGACATCGTGGTCGAATCCGACGGCGGATGCGTTGGGATTACGGAAGGAACATCATGGATTTCGTAACGGTGAAGGGTGATGAATTCACTTACCGCGGGAAATCTATAACCTTCAGGGGCCTGGGCATCGGATCGTGGCTCAACATGGAACATTTCATGGTGGGCATGCCCGGAACCGATCACCAGATTCGAGACGCATTCAGCGAAACGTTTGGCGCCCAGAAATCGCAACGATTCTTCGACGATTTCGTGGAGTCATTTGCGGACGAGGACGACTTCAAATTCCTCAAGTCTCTCGGCATCAACTTCATCCGTGTTCCTTTCAACTACAGGCTTTTCGTGGACGACGAGTCCGCAACGGCTAATTCGGCCGATCTCGCGCAGTTTAAGACAGGCCTCAAGGAGCAGGGCTTCCGCTACTTCGACCGTCTCTTCGCACTGTGCCGCAAGTACGAAATCTTCTGCATGCCCGACCTCCACGCGGCCCCGGGAGGCCAAAATCCGGACTGGCATTCCGACAACATGACTGGCGTGCCGCAGTTCTGGCATTTCGATGTCTTCCAGGAGCAGATGGTCGCTCTGTGGCGTGAGATCGCCTCTCGCTATGCAGACGAGCCGTATCTCATGGGCTACGATCTGCTCAACGAGCCCTACCTCATGCCAAGTAAGCCCGGCGCGCTGCAAAACTTCTACGATCGCGTCACCAAGGCCATCCGCGAGGTGGACACCAACCACGTGATCCTGCTCGAGGGCGACTTCTTCGCCATGGATATCTCCGCCATCGATCACATCGATGACCCCAATACCGCCATCACCTTCCACTATTACCCCACGGTGTGGCACCCGCAGATGGCTGCCAAGGACTACCCCCGCGACCAGTGGAAGAGGGATTGCGAAGACGGCTTCGACACCATGATCGCCAAAATGCGCGCATTCGGACGCCCACTGCTGTGTGGCGAGGCGGGCTATGAGATCAGCGGTGACGAGATCGGCCACGTCATGAACATGACCGAAGACACCGTGGAAATCTTCGAGAAGAACCACGTGTCGTGGACTCTGTGGTCCTACAAGGACGCGCAGTTCATGGGAATGGTATTCCCCAAGTCCGAAACCGACTGGATGCAGTTCGTCGATGAGATTCATCACAGCTGGAACCACCACCGCGAGATGGACGAGGGCAAAGACCTCGTCGCCACGATGGCGCACATGTTCCCTGGCGATGCAGACGAGCAGACCAAATATGAGCTTCAATTCCGTCAGCGTTCGCTGATGTTCGTGTTGCAGAAGGAGCAGATTCTCAAGCCTCAACTCCAGCGATGGGGTTGGGACCGTGTCGAGAAGCTACCCGCTTCCTTCCGCTTCTCCCGGTGTGCAGTGCACCAGGAGTACGCGGACGTCATTTCCAAGTTCGCGCACGGCAATTAAGCCGCGCAGCCACCTGGGAATTTCGGAAAATTGAAGACTTGCCCGTGCTCACACGCATGTAGATTCCAGCGCTTGCCGCTGGGTTCCCATGCTCGCAGTGAGCGCGAACAGGAATGAGTTGTTGTATGAATTTGAGTCCACGCCACCGGCAACGGTGACCCCGAAAGCCGGGGCGCAGGGTGGCATGTTCAAGGAGGAATAAATTGGGTTCATCTAAGGCGAAGTTGGCTCGCCGCGTTGCTTCGGTGGTCGCCGGAGTCTCCGCAGTGGTCTTTGCACTGTCTGGTTGTGGTGGTTCGTCGAGTTCGAGCGCAAGTGATAGCGGTCTGACCGCTTCCGATGTGAATGCGGCTCTGACATCGAAGAAGACCGTCAATCTGACGATGTGGGCATGGTCGCAGGATCAGTATGGCCCCGTCATCAAGCAGTTCGAGAAGAAGTACCCGAACATCAAGATCAAGTTTGTGCTCAGCCCCGTGAGCACCGATGAGTACACTAAGTTCCAGAACGTTGTTTCCGCGAACAAGGGCATCCCCGACATCATCCAGATGGAATACGATTCCATGCCGCAGTTCGCTGTGAAGGGCGACCTCACGAACTTCAGCTCTGACTCCATCGAGAAGACGATCGGTGCCAACTACAACACCGCAGCGTGGACCGCAGCCCACGTCTCCGATGGCCTCTACGGCATTCCTACGGATCAGGGCCCCACGGTTCTGTATTACCGTTCCGATTTGCTCAAGCAGTACAACCTCAAGACTCCGACCACTTGGGAAGAGTTCGAGCAGGAGGGAATCAAGCTGCACAAGGCTGATTCCAGCAAGTACATGGGCTTCGTCGATCTCGCGGATCCTCGCAACCTCACCAACTTCCTCGACTACGCGGACTCCGAGCCGTGGAACGTCAAAGACGTCCAGAACCTCTCCTTCGACATGCAGAATGCCAAGGTCAAGAAGGTTGC
>JALCOX010000066.1 GCA_022649925.1 Bifidobacteriaceae bacterium
ATCATGCTCAATCACGGTGACTCCGATAAGGTGGCCAGTTATTCGCCCGTCATGCGAATGTATGACAAGAATTTCGTAGCGGGTCAAGCGGCCATTGATCGTTTCATTAATCATGGCGTATACGTCGTGCCCGAGCAGTTCGAAATCGTGGGTCGCCCCCAACTTGCCGATGTCTCGGTGGCTCCAGATTCTTTCCCTGCGGAACGGAGAACAAAAAACTCCGGTGAGCCTCCCACTGCTCTTTACGCGCCTACGTGGGCGGGATGGGTGAGTGATTCTCAGTATTCTTCACTTTTCCAAGGGGAAGAGATTGTTTCAATTCTGCTCAAGCACGGATACCGTGTTATCTTCCGCTCGCATCCTCTGACAGACAAAGACCCTCAGTTGGCAAAGATTCGGGACCGCATTCAAGAGATGCTCAAACAGCGCAATGCCCAAGGTGAGCGACATGTCTTTGGCTCTATGACTGAAAGAGAATTGAGCATTAACCAGTGTTTTAATGCTTCTGACATACTGATCTCTGACGTGTCGAGCGTCCCGGCAGATTATCTATATTCTCTGAAGCCCATGGTGATGATAAACGTCTCTGATACACGTGCAGATTTCTTGCGTGATTTTCCCTTGTCGAAGGCGAGTTACGTGGTGGATCTCGTACAGGATTCGGTGCGCGATCTCGATTCTGTTCTCTCGTTGATTGAGACAGAGGATCCGATGTGCTCTACACGTGCAGACCTCAAGAAGTACTATCTCTCAGAGACTCCTAAAGGCGGCAAATACGAAGATCTCTTCCTTGAGACTCTTCAAAAATGTGTCTGAGCATATTGCACGGATCGCACCTCATTTCATGTCTGGTTTTGCAGATTTCGCATAAAGGCAGGAATACTTTCTGTTTGTTCATAAGTCACTTTTAGGCTTTAAGGTATTCACTGGTGTTGTGAGAGGCACTGGATTCAGGAGAAAGAGTTCTTATGCGAATTCCCAAGGTGCTTCATACTTCGACTGCGCTCGCCGTGGTGGCCAGTTTGCTCGTCACTACAGCGGGATGCTCCTCCTCGTCGACTGCAAGTATTGACTTGAATGGTACAGCAAATACAGCGGTCGCTATCGATGCGAATGCGACTAGTACTGATGCCTTCCCAGAAAACCCAAGCGAAGAACTCCCTGACAAGGTCTTGGATTCGTTGCCTGACAGTTCGACGTACGTATCCCCAGATTATGTGCGAGAAAAGGATGGAACGCTCGTCAGTGCGACGAGTGGCAAGGAAATCACAGATCCTAAGATCGTTGGAACTGAAGACACTCCTCCTGACCCGCTTGCCAAGACCGGTGGAAAGTCCTTTATCCCAGTGAGCGTAGAAGATGTTCGTGATGCCGTTGACGACGCTGATAGCGGCATGGCAAGCAGCGGTGTCAACAGTGCCGACAGTGCCGACACGTCCGGTAATGCCGCAGCCGCCACGACGACGGGTTCAGTCGTCAATGCGTCTACCGCGTCAACGGCGTCTGGGACTGCCAGCGTGACGCAAGCTAAGCTCCAAAATAATAAGTACGGTGCTTACTGGGGGACGTATAACGGCTCGGCGGCATTCTTCCAAAAGGGTGGCTCCCTGTTCGCACAGCAGGCAAAAGGAGTTATCGACGTCTCCGTATGGCAGGGAACCATCAATTGGTCCAAGGCAAAGGCTGCGGGCGTGCAGGGCGCCATCATCAGAATCGGAAGCGGCCAGAACATCTGGGATTCTCAGGCGAAGAGGAATATCTCAGAGTGCAAGCGTCTCGGCATCCCCTTCGGTATTTATCTTTATTCATACGCATATAACTCCTCGTTCGCCTCCGGTGAGGGTTCCGACCTCGTGAAGATGCTCAAGAGCGTCGGCATCAGGGGGAAGACCAGCTATCCGATCTTCTATGACTTGGAGGGTTTCTCGTGGGCAGGGCACAAGACCCCCACCTCACCTTCCGTATACAACGGTATCGTGAACAATTGGTATTCGAAGCTCACGGCAGCTGGATACACGAATCTTGGTGTTTATTCGTACACGTCGTATCTCAAGACGGCCCTCAACAGCTCTTCCATCCATTCCAAAACGCGCTGGGTCGCCGACTACGGTCCCAAGATGGGCTACACCAGCTTTCCGACCAACGATCGCGGCTGGCAGTATTCCTCCTCGGGCAAGATCTCTGGAATCTCGGGCGAAGTGGACCTCAACGCCTTCGGTGTGGCAAAGGCGGCAAGTACGGGCGTCGCTCTTTCCAAATATCCTTTGGTCACGCTTCCTAGCGGTCGGTACTACATCAACGCTTACCTGAAGGATTCCTCCAGTATTTCCACGAAGTCAGGCGCCACAGGTGATTCGGTGGCGATGGAACTGCGTGGTGGCAATGGCGCAACGTATCAGCAATTTGACTTCAGCAGACAGTCCGATGGCTCCTACACCATTAAGAATGTTCACTCCGGCAAGATGCTCGATGTGAAGGGTGGCAAGGCGAAGAACAACGTGGTGGTTCAACAGTATCGGAGTAACGGCTCCAAGTGCCAGCGCTGGTTTATTCGTGATACTGGCTCGGGCTATGTTCTGCAATCCGCACTTGGAAATTGGGCGCTGGACATCTCTAGTGGTAAAACCGCCAACGGCACGAAGGTTCAGCTGTATACGCCAAATGCAACGGGCTCACAAAAATTTGGCTTCGCCTCAGTCACGACAATCCCAACTGGGGTGAAACTGCGGATGAACGCGAAGACGTCAAAGACGGTCGTCGTCGACAATCCTGGTGCATCGCTGAAGAATGATGTTCAAATGCAACTGTATTCGTGGAATGCTACTGATGCTCAGTTGTGGAAATTTGCCAAGGTTGGCAATGGTGTGTACACGGTGAAAAACGCAAAATCAGGCAAGGCACTGGAGGTGGCAGGAAACTCCACCAAGATCAAGACAAAGGTGCAGCAATATTCGTCAAATGGAAGCACCGCTCAGCATTGGATGATACGGACGGCGGGAGCGGGGGTTTACAGACTCGTCGGTTCCGGATCTGGCAAGGCACTTGACATTCCCAGTGGGAATCTTGTGTCGAAGGCGAAGCTACGAACGTACACGGTCAATTCCTCAACGGCACAGACTTTCAATTTCGTGGTGAGTTATACGGCGGCGCAGCTCGCTAACGCTCACAAAGGTGATGTCAAAGACGGAACGTATGTAATCAAAGCAGCTACCAACGCGAAGTATGTAGCCGAGGTTTCTAAAGCTTCCAGGGCCAACAAAGGTAACGTCCGCCTGTATACCTCAAATGGTACAAAGGCGCAGAAATGGAAACTCACGCATGTCAGCGGAGGCTACGTCACTCTAACGAATTTGAATTCCGGCAAAGTCTTGGATGTTTATTCCGGCAAGAATCAGATTGCGGCGAACGTCGATCAATATGCGAGCAACGGCTCTACTGCACAAAAATGGATCGCCATTGCTCGATCTGGCAAAATCACGCTGGTGTCCGCCATCAATCCGAATCTTGTGTTAGATCTCGCAGGCGGCAAAGTGAAGCTACGCACCAACATCAGGCTTTACTCGGCGAACCAGTCCGGAGCTCAACAGTGGGTCTTCCAGAAATCGTAGCTTCTACTGGTCTTAGGTCCACGCGCCTTTTTCTAACGAATTTGGTGCGTGGACTCGCCGTAAGAATGGCGACGAAGACAAAGGAAAGAACGATTCCGATAGTGTAACGCTCGAAATTATTGGCGGGCGAGATGATGAGAATCCCGTACTGCAAAATGACGGGGACCTCGAGGAGCAGCTTTTTAAAGTCCTTACGCTTCAGTTGGACGCAGAGAAGGAGCAGTGTCGCGATTACCCAGAGATTGGCATGGGCCAGGGTGCCGATGATTGGTGTCCTGTACCAAGTCTTTAAGGCGAGTGATGCTCCGTGCCGCATTGGCGCAGGCGCTGAGGAGATGACGCCCGATACTCGGAAATACTTTGTGTAGCTGGCCGGGTTCTTGTTGTACTTCTGGTTGAGATATGAAATGGCCGTTGAGGTAGAGGTGTCAGTGATATCGAAGTACCCGTACGTCTTCGCAAAAAATGCATCGAAGTACCCTATAGGATTCTTCATGCCAATGTGGAGCCAAAGGCTGGTAAACGTTTTCCAGTCTTCCGGTGTCACGCTCTTCCATCGATAGCTCACAGGGACGGTCTTGCCTGAGGACTTCACTGGGTCGGCGATAGTGGGATCGTATACTTTCGCCATCGTCTTGAGATTGAAGAGCTTTGAGAGTTCTCTTTTTTCTTGGACAGACAGGCTATCAGGGGCGTATTTAACGACGCGTGCGAGTTGCTGAATTTGTATTGCCTTGGTCTCGATTGTGTCGTCGTGCATCACGAGTCCCGTGGAAGTAAACGCGAACAGACCGCTCTGAACAATGATTATCGGAATACCGATGGTTGCGAGAAGCCGCTTCCAGTCCGTTGTGCGCAAGAGGATCGCCACGATGAGAATCACGATGGCGAAGTAGATGCCGAACTTGGCGTTCACAAGGAGGAGGACAGTGCCAACAACGAGTGCGGCACCGCGAGTTCTATTCATACCTCGTGCACTAATGTCGTACACGATCCCGACGCACCAGAGGCACGCGAAGGAAAAGAGAGGGTTTTTCGCCAGAGTGATAGTACTCGCGAAAATGGTTGGGCATGCTGCAAGGAAGAGAAGGACAAGAAGCCTAGGAATTGCCCCAAGGCCGGAGGAAGTATGTGCGCCTTGTGCGTCGGTGGCAGAGCCATTCGTATCGCTGACAGGAGCCTCTTGATTGAATGGCAGAGTGAAAAAGCGATGGACAGTCACGGACGTTGCAAAAACAGCGAAGGCAAATTGTGTAAGGGAAAGAAAGATGACACCTGCAGCAGTGTCGTGAGTAATTTGCACTGACAGAAATCCCGCGAGACCGTAGAAGAATGTCAGGAAGAAATTGTTCTGGTTCGAGAAGAATGTGGGGGTCGCAGGCCATAGGTAATGAGCAATGGGGTACACGTCCATCTCAGTGAGAGAAGCACCGTGATAGGGGACATGCGTTCCTGTGAACGTGGCGAGATACCAGTTGCGAAATTCTGTGAGTTGGGAGATGAAATCGGCTCCGTAGGCGGCGTAGAAAACGATGGGAACCCACACCCAGCAGATGAGAAGAATGAGTGCGATCCTCGGCGCTGATCGTGTAGCTTTCAGGATCGCTGTACTGAAACGTCCCTCACCGTCAGCGATGACCTCCTTTGAGGCCTTCTCCTGCTTCTTGGTGATAAGGCGCTTGATGAAAATCACGATGGCATAGAACGCGAACGAGATGATGAGCCACAAAGCGATATGCCGTATGCCAAAATCTCTGATAGATCCATTAGCCCGGTAAATGGAACCGATACTGGTGCAGAAGCCCAGGAAGAGACAGATCAATGCCACCAGTACCGTCGTGAGAATTGTTGAAAGACGATGAGAATGGTCTGCATGTGAAGAAGCATCAATATCTATGGACCTTGCTGAAGTCATAAATGACAGTATAAGTGTAGTGATGGTCTGCGGTGTGGCGATGCTGTCGATGTGACGTAAAAGTCCTTTGAGTCCGTTGGCGGCTTGGTAGCCTAAGTGAAGTTTATTGTGCAGGTAGGGCCGAAGTAGAACAGAGTGGCGTGAGATGATGAAGAAGTGTGAGAATCTTTTGCGGAGGATAGCGAGGATAGATGGTACAGCAGCGGTCGGCGCTGTCCTCGTCAGTGGCATGTTTGTCCTGGGTTTGGTGGTCGTTGACCGTCGTTACACCGCGTCACCGGTCTATGTTGGTCTGTCGGCTGATTGCGTCCTGCTCTTTTACTTCCTCGCTCTTGCGGTTGCAGCATATGGCATTATTCACCTTTTATTCAATGCAATTGATCATGGAATAGAACAGGGTTCACGAAACTCCTCAGTCGAGTTCACACGCCACTCAGTTCCATATCGCTCATTGCTGCGCTCGCACTTTTGGAAAGATTGTTTGGCTCTCTTCGTGGGGTGGATACCCGTTCTTGCGGTTCGCTTCCCTGGCAATATAGATACGGATACGTTCAATGAGGTCCTCCAGACGTACGGCCTATCGGAGACGATTGACCATCATCCGTGGTTGGACACTGTGATTTTTGGTGCTTTTTGGAGGATAGGCCAATTATTGGGTTCTCCTCAATGGGCGATCTTCCTATACGCGTTCCTCCAAGTGGTTGCCACTATTGCGGCCTTGGCGGCGGCACTGAGCTATCTGCGATTCCTTGGTGCTGGGCAGAAGATGCTCATTGCGAGCATTATCTTTTGCGCATGCTATCCAATCATTCCGATGTATGCCCAGACGATGGCGAAAGATATGATCTTCGGCTGGATATGGGTTTTCTTCCTCATTGGATATATAGAAATAGTGCGAACGCAGGGAAAAATTCTCCGTAGATGGAGTTTTTCCGTTGTTTTCGTGCTGATTGCTCTAAGCCTTGTACTCACTAAGAAAACCGGTATCTACATCGTTGCGGTCTGTCTCATAGCGCTTCTTTTTTGTGCCCGGCACTATCGAAAGCGCGTGATTGCTGCTGCCGTCGCAATTGTGGCGGTATTCGTTGTGTGGTCGTCGGTTCTGTTGCCCTTGTGGGGAGTCAAGAAGGGTGAGCAAGCGGAGATGATGTCGATTCCTGCTCAGCAGACTGCCGCCTATGTGAAGGCGTATCGGGGTGAAATGACGGCTTCGGACTGGTCGGTGCTCAACGGAGTCTTCAAGGATCCAAAAACAATGGGGAAGACGTACTCGCCCAGTAATTCCGACGCTTCTAAGAATCGTTGGAAGAATGATGCTTCGGCGTCAGCAAAAAGCGAGTACATCAAGTGGTGGATTGCCACGGGCTTAGAACACCCCACATCGTATGTGATGACGACTGCAGCGACCACGTTGAGCCTGTATTATCCGGATTCTCAGACCATGCAGGACTGGAGTGGTCTCATGTACCAGGATCGCCTTGCGACGGATACGGCCAGTAACGAGCGACTTGCAAAGAATCTTGTGAGGTGGTCGACGGGCAAGGCAAATCGCGCTGACGTCGATGAGTTGATGACGAATGTATTCCGTACCAATACTGGCACTCGTGCCTCAATTGCCTACGATCGTGGATATTTGAGTGTCATGAGTGCGGCGAGCGTCGTCTTTAGCAAAGTCCTTGTTGCAACGTGGATTCCGCTCTTTGCGTTTCTGTATTGTGTGCGAGATCGTCTGTACCGCAGGAGGAGGGGAGTCCTTTTGGCCTTTGTGCCGATTCTCATGACATGGTTGGGGATTTTGGCAGGTCCGATTATGCTGCCGCGATACTTCGTCACGGCTGTGTACTCGCTGCCGCTCATTGTCGGCATGCTCTATTTGCGGCGGAGCGACGACGGTGGAGAGAGGCAGACAGCTAAAGATGTTTCTGGGAATTCTCTCGTCGTAGATAACTGATCAAGTTCGCCTGCAAGACGTATTGCTGACGAGCTTTACGGGCTAGCACGTCGAGAATCACTCCCGTTGCGATAAGCAACAGTGCAGATAGAACGAGGAATACCCCACCGATGAAAGTGGGGAAGCGTGGGACCACGCCAGTATGCCAGAATTCAACGAAGATAGGAATAAGGCATGCTATCCCTGCAACTCCAGCGATGACCCCAGCTCCTCCGAAGAACGGAAGCGGCTTATATTCGCGGATTAAGCGGAAGATGGTGGAGAGAACTTTGATGCCATCCCCCACCGTGTCGAGCTTGCTCGTTGAACCCGCAGGCCTGTCGCGGTACTGAATTGGCAATTCATAGAGCTTGAGGTTCTTATCGAGGCTGTGAATGGTCATTTCTGTCTCGACTTCGAAGCCGCGTGACAGCACGGGATACGTTTTGACGAAGGTAAAGCTGAAAGCTCGATAGCCGGTCATGATATCTGTTATGTGGGCATGGAAGAGGCTGTTGATAGATCCACGGACCACGCGATTGCCAATATTGTGGAAGGGCCGCTTATTCTCCGTGAAGTAGGTGGAACTGAGTCGATCTCCAATGACCATGTCGTAGCCCTCATTGATCTTGTCTATCATTGCGGGTGCCGCATCTGCCGGGTAGGTATCGTCACCATCCGCCATGATGTATACGTCTGCATCGACCTGTTCAAACATGGTCTGAATAACGTTTCCCTTACCCTGTCGGGGTTCGCTGCGCACAATGGCGCCGGCCGCTTCGGCAATGTCTACCGTGTCATCGGTGGAGTTGTTGTCGTAGACATAAATGGCAGCCTCAGGGATTGCCTCCCGAAAGTCCTTGACGACCTTGCCAATTGTAATTGCCTCGTTGTAGCACGGTAGAAGCACGGCTACGGAAGCTTTTTTTCTCTGTGTTCATCGCGTTCATCTTAATCCTCTTCAAACAGCTTCTCCCACGTCGCGAAACCGGCCATGTCCGCGGCACGATATTCCTCTGACAGGCGTCCCCACTGGCGGTATACCTCGTGCGCCAGGCGTGCACCTTCCGCCAGCATGGCGCGGAAGAGGTCGGAGTCGCGCTTCAACCATGCTGCAGAGCTGCCGTCAGGAGATGTCACCAACGCCGAACTCACGCCCTGGAAGGACTCCCACAGCTCCTCCGTGGCGGGAATGGTGGCCTGTGGGCGCTCGTCCTCCACGCCAGAACCGCGGCGACCACGAGCGGTCAGTGCGCTCACCGCTCCGATGACTCCCTGAGCCTTCAGGGCCAAGGGCGACTTCGGCGTGATGCCGTGGGCGTCCGCCGCAGGCTGGGGGAAGTCGTCAAGCGAATCGGAGCTGCGAGCATCGTCAAACTGAGAACGCAGCTTCCGCACCTCCGCCAGCTTGGTGGGCATCGACTCGACGATGGCGTCCGGACCTTGCAAAATGTCGCGCAATCCCTGGTGGCGCAGTTCGAGAGCCGAGTACACCAAACGCATTCCGACGTTGAGGTCGCCGTACATCATTTCGAAGAGGAAGCGCGGATTCGGGTGCGGAGCATGCAGCAGTCCGCAGATCCACCGGTTCCTCTGGAAGAAGTACTCTTCCCACGTGCGCGCGGGATCCTTGTCGTGCCACGCTTGATGCCACACGGCCACGCCGGGCAGGCACACAGTAGGATAACCGTGCTCCTTGGCACGCAGTGAGTACTCCATGTCGTCAAACTTGATGAAGACCGGCAGCGACAGTCCGATCTCTTCGATGATGGAACAGGGGATGAGGCACATCCACCAGCCATTGAAGTCCTCGTCGATGCGGCGATGGCGCTCGGGGGAGTCGCGCAGTGGCTCCGCGGCGAAGTCGTGATTGTATTTGAGTCCTTGTGAGGGCTGCATCCACATGGAACTCATGTTCATGCGCTCGCCCTGTGAATACAGAATCGTGCGATTGTCGAGGTGCAGCATGCCGCCACCCACAATCGTTGGGCGCACGGTGTAATCAGCGAACTGCATGGCGCGCAGAATCGCCTCAGGCTCGCTGATGGCGTCGTCGTCCAGCAGCAGCGTGTAATCACTTTTGCCGGCCTTGACGGTCTCGTACATACCCCGCGAGAAGCCGCCCGAGCCGCCGAGATTGCGCTGGCGCAAGTAGCGCAGCTGGTCGCCGAGATCCTTGGAGATGTCGTCAAAGTCGGGCTGTGAGCTCACCAGATCAGTTCCCTGATCCGTGCAGTAAATGACGTCGAGACGCTTGCGCAGCTCTGTGGCTTCGCTCAGCGCTCGCAGTTGGTCGCGGCAGTACGTGGGCCTATTGAACGTCGTGATGGCGACAGAGAGCGTGGTACGGGGCTTCTTTGCGTTTTTGCCGGTGGTCTTGGCCTCCGTGGGAACCTGCCATTGTGCCTGGGAGACGGTCAGAGAGTCCTCTGCCCCGGGGCCCGCCTCGGCGTCGAACCAGACGTAACCACCGTCCATCATGTTCGTCAGAGGAACTTGTGCGCTGATCGTTCGGGTGCGTGCGGCGGCGTTGATTTCGAGACTCGTCACGGGGGAGAAGAGTCCGCGGCCGGTGGAGCGGAACAGGGTCAGAGTTCCCTTACCTTTGACACGTGCCTCGAAGCGCACAGTGCGAACGCTGGTCCAGCGGCACCAATAGCCGGCGGGGAAGGCGTTGAAGAAGGTGCACAGGCTCACGTGGCCGCGGGCTTCGACGGTGAGCTGATCGCGCGAGTCGATGGTGAACGGCGCATCACTGCCGGAAGCGTTCATCGCTGCCGCCTTGGCGGCGCCCTGCCTCACGAGGCGTTCAAATTGTGCTGAATTGATGTGCTTGAGATCGACGCTCGAGCGCCGTGCATCGGTGTTGAAGACGGCCTCACTGATCATGGGTCGCGTCCACTTGATGACGTAGAGCGGTTCCGTCAGCGAGGCGTCGTGCACCGGATATACCACTCTGTTGACGGTCTCCCACTCGGAGCGAGCCGATTTTGCGGGTCGCGCTGAGCGCTGAGATTGCGTCGCTCGCTTGGTCTGAGTTGCGGAGGTGGAACCATTCTTCGAGGTCTGTGCCATACGCCCCAGTATATGGAAGGAGTCGCGCGGCCGGTGGGCGGAGGCTAATTCTTTGAATCCTTTACACGCAGTTGCACGAATGAGTGTTGGTTGGAAAGAGACTGCTCTGTAGTAAGCCTGTGTGATTACGGGCGCTTTGTTTTCGGATAGCGGACTTCATTGAGTAATATGTGTGACGATGAAAAGTACAAATATTGACGAAGCTGCGGGGTCGGAGGAGCTGAAGACTCCGGGCAAGTGGCAGGGGCTACTCGCGGTTTTCAAGTACCGTTATCTTCTGAAACTCATCGTCTCAAAAGATATGAAGGTACGGTATCGCGGATCTTTCCTCGGCATGATCTGGACCTATATCAAACCGCTGACTCAGTTCTTTGTGTACTTCGT
>JALCOX010000067.1 GCA_022649925.1 Bifidobacteriaceae bacterium
ATGCCGTACAGATAAACCCGGGGGCGGGTGTTCAATTGAACACCCGCCCACTTGTTTATCTGTACTGAATGTTAAGAGCCCGATGGCTAGCTTCAGGAGTTCTGCTGAAAGCCCTGGCCAGAATCGGAATCAGACAATTCTGATGAGGACGTATCCGATGAGGGGGAATTCTCAGCGGTGCTCGCATCCGTGCCGTCAGCTGGGTTCGCTGGGTTTGTTGGAACCGCTGGACTCGTGGGAGTTGCAGGGCTCGTCGGGGCTGTCGGAACCGCAGGAGTTGCTGGAACGGTAGGTACCGTGGGCGCGCTTGGTGCCTCGGGAGACGCCGCTGCGGCCGGTGCGCCGTATTCGTTTTGCACGGGAGCACTCTGTTGCACCGGCTGCTGGTACGTCGTGGCGGCAGGGAACTGTGAGGCCTGTTGCACCTGAGTAGCGGTGAAGACGGCGGCCTGCGCGTTGGGTGACTGGACCGTGTACTGGTCGGGCAGGCGCGGGCTGTCGAAACGTGCGCCCTCGACCTTGCTACCCAGCAGGGTGAAGATGAAGTTGGTGAGCTGCCCGGCAAACGAAATGAGACCTCCAACGATCAGCCATCCCATGACCTTCATGATGGCCGAGAACATGGCCGCTGCGGCCTCGTTCTCGTATCCGGTGGAGGAGTAAGAGTAAGCCGCCGCGAAACTGGTCGATTCGCCAAAGTAGTCACCGGTGCTGTCGAAACCGGTGTCGTTGTAGCCGAGGCTGCCGTAGGTTGCGAAGATGTTAGCGATGGAGCCAAAGACGCTGATGATTCCAATGAAGGCCACTACGCCGCCGATGATCTGCAGGATGATGGTCATCAGGTAGAGCAGCCCGGAGTGATTGGAGTCATGATACCTGCGGACGGTGATCGCCCAGCCTGGCACGATGACGGCCAGTGAGAACAATGCGAGAAGGAAGAACAGGATGCCGCTGATGGCGGTGGTGGAATTTGATTGCGCAAAAATCGCGGCGAGTATGTAGACACCGATGTAGATGACGGCGATCCACATCTGCATCCACCAGAATTCGCTGCGCGAGGCGCGGCCCGAGAAAGTCGCGTATTTCTTGAAGAATCGAACGAAGGCCTGCGTGGGGCTTGCGCCGTACAGCGGTTGGCTCAAGCTGATACGATTGCCGTCAATCTGGGGTTCCTGGAACGCAGGGGCGGTGTACGCAGAAGGTGCGTTCTGCTGGCCATTTTGTTGAGGGTACTGTGGTTGCGTCATCTCTCTATGCCTATCTTCTGTAGTGGATTCCTCTGATTATTCCACAAATAGCGCCATTTTCCCGCATAAAAAAGGAATTCTGTCTCTTATTTTGTGAATTCTCAGGATTCCTAAAGGTCGTCACCCGCCGCGAACTGTGCGGCTGTGGTACCGAACGCGAGGCGTTCTGTGAGATTGAGGAGAAGCAGTAGCACTCCGGTCGCGGCGACGATGATGAGCGTCGCCGCAAAAATGAGGGGAGTGCGGAAGGAGTTGAAGGCCGACTGGAGAACGATTCCCAAGCCGTTTCGTGCCCCGAGGTATTCAGCGGTCGCAGCGGTGGCGAAGACGTAGGCGGCAGCGATCTTGAGGCCGCCGAAGATGTGGTGAGCCGCGACGCGCAGCTTTACGTGGAACAGAGTCCACGTTTGACTTGCTCCGCAGGTGAGCGCGACGTCGGAGTAAAAGGCGGGAACTGCACACAGGCCTCTGTACGTTTGCACGGCGATGGGAAAGGTGGAAAAGATGGCCACCATGACGATCTTTCCCACAGGCTCAAAGCCGAACCATATGACGAACAGAGGGGCCACGGTGATGAGGGGAAGGGTCTGTGCCATTGCCAAAAGCGGGTAAAACGCGGCGGAAAATATTCGCGACAGATACAGCAGAACCCCGATGAGGAGTCCGGCCGCTATCGAAACAAGGAAGCCGCTGCCGCCCTCCACGACGGTGAGGCCCGTGGCTGGTCCGAGAACGCCCCACGACGCAACGATCGAGCGGACTACCGCCGAGGGTGCCGCCAGAACGCGCTCCGAGACCCCACCCATATCAACGGCCGCCTCCCATATCGCGACAGCGATGAGGAGGGTGAGCGCGCCGATCGCCCACCGCAGGTAGCGATGTGTTGCCGTGCCGGGATCTTTCATCGGTGAGCCGCCGCCGCGTAGTCGTTACTGGCGAGGTCTGAGGCCTGGGGCGGATTCGCGGCTTTCACTCCGTCGTTCGTGTAGACACCGTTTTTCCAGAGGAACGTGAGGTACTTCTGGGCTGCGGTGAGGTCGGTGACGCCGAGATCGGCGGGATTTCCCCAGTACTTTCCCTCTACGATCGTCTTCATCGAGGCGCGGGTGAGCGTGGTGTCGAGGTTGGCGTCGGCGGCCTGCTTGACGAGAATGTCCGCTGCCTTCTGCGGATGGCGGAGGGCGTAGTTGTAGCCCTTCGTGGTGGCGGAGATAAATTTCTGGAGGGTACTCTTGTGCGTTTTCTCCCACGTTGAGTTGACTGCGAAACCGAGCTGGTCGGGGTTGCCGGGGACTCCCCAGTCTGAGGCGACGAAGCAGGTGAGCTTGGGGCCGTTGAGCTTGGACTCGACTCCCTCCCAGGTTTCGTAGAAGCCGCCGAAGTCGCCCTTTCCGTTCGTGAGGGTCTGGAAGGTGGAGGTGCCCACAGTTGCCGTGTTGAACTTGCCGGTGCCGCCGGCCGTCTTGATCATCTGTTTTAGTACTGCGGTCTGTTCGGCCGATCCGAAGGTGACGAAGGTCTTGCCGTCGAAATCCTTGGGGGTGGTGATGTCGGTGCGAGAGGCGAGCGAGCACCACCGGGCCACCTGTTTCTGGGTGAGGTCGTAAACGAACTTGAGGTGCGATCCTTGAGAATCCACGGCCGCGACGTTGCTCAGAGTGGTGAATCCAACGTCGGCGACGCCGGTTTCCACTGCGGTCTCTGCGCCGGACTGCGAGGTGGGCAGCACGGACACGTTGACGCCGGCGGCCTTGTAATATCCCAAGGCCTGGGCCACGTAGACGCCGACGTGATTGGTGTTTGCGGTCCAGTCGAGCATGAATGAGATGTCGTCCGTGTTCGTCGTGGATTTTTTGGAGGAAGCTCCGGACGTACCGCATGCGGCGAGCGAGACGATCGCTGCGGTTGAGATGAGAAGTGCCAAAGTTTTCTTGACGCCCACTCGGGGTCACCTTACCTTCTGCGCGGGTGCGCTGTGCAGCGGTTCGATGCATCGGTTGCGGGAAGGTGATGAGCCCGTGCGATACGTCGACCGTTTCCGCTGGACCTGCGCGGTAAGGCGCGGCGTTACCAGCGTGATGGATAGAGATCGATTCTCGCGGCTGCTGCCCCAACCGCACGAACTTTTCCAGTATAGCGGAATGGGTTCGCGCCGTTCGGCCTGTTGCGTCCCCGCATAGAGACAAAATGAGAGACATGACTGAAGAAAACAGCAAACCTGCATTGCCTGAGAATGTTCGCGTCCGTTTCTGCCCGTCACCCACCGGAACCCCTCACGTGGGAATGGTGCGCACCGCACTCTTCAACTGGGCGGCTGCCCGTCACACGCACGGTACCTTCGTGTTCCGCATTGAGGACACCGATAACGAGCGCGATTCCAAGGAGAGTCTCGATCAGATTCTCGAAGCCCTCGACTGGCTCGGTCTTACCTGGGATGAAGGCGTGAACGTCGGAGGCCCCGATGGCCCCTACTTCCAATCTCAGCGCACCGATATCTACAAGGACGTCGCCGCCAAGCTGCTCGCTGCCGGCTATGCCTACGAATCCTTCTCGACCGCCGAGGAGATCGCCGAACGCAATGTGGCGGCGGGGCGTCCCAAGGCTTTCGGCTACGACGGCTACGACCGCACGCTCACCGAGGAGCAAAAGGCCGCCTTCCGCGAACAGGGCCGCAAGCCGGCGCTGCGCATCAAAATGCCCGAGACGGACGTCTCCTTCGACGACCTCATCCGTGGACGCATCGAGTTCAAGGCGGGCTCCGTGCCTGACTATGTCATCGTGCGCCCCAACGGGGACCCTCTGTACACGCTCACCAACCCCGTCGATGACGCTCTCATGCGCATCAATGTGGTGTTGCGCGGAGAGGATCTGCTGAGCTCCACGCCACGTCAGATCGTTCTGTACTCCTACCTCGAGAAGCTCGGCATCGCGGAGACGACGCCGCTGTTCGGCCACCTTCCATACGTGATGGGACAGGGCAACAAGAAGCTGTCCAAGCGTGACCCCGAGTCGAATCTCTTCCTCCACCGTGACAATGGCTTCATTCGTGAGGGCCTGCTCAACTACCTCGCCCTGCTCGGCTGGTCCATTGCGCCCGACCGCGACGTGTTCAGCATGGACGAAATGATCGAGAAATTCGACGTTCGCGATGTCAAGGCCAACCCGGCACACTTTGACATCGACAAGGCAATTTCGATCAATGCAGAGCACATTCGCCTGTTGGAACAAGACGACTTCCTCAAGCGTTCGGTTCCCTACCTCCACAAGGCGGGCGTCGTTTCAGCCTCGGCGTGGGATGAGCTGACGGGCCATGAGCGCGAGGTGCTCACCGCTGCCGCGCCACTCGTCCAGCCGCGTGTTCGCTTGCTGGGGGAGGTGCCGGGGATGGTGGCCAGCTTGTTGAGCGACGACCAATACATCGCTCCCGAGGCGGATGCTCGCAAGCAGCTCAAGGCCTCGGCGGGAGAAGTGCTCGACGCTGCCATCGCCGCTCTCAGTGATGTTCCGGAGACCGAGTGGAAGGCGGAGAGCCTCCACGAGCTTCTCACCTCCAAGCTGGTCGACGAGGGCGGATATAAGCCTCGCCTTGCCTTCGGACCGGTGCGCGTCGCTGTCTCCGGACGTCGCGTTTCGCCGCCGCTGTTCGAGTCCCTTGAGATTATCGGCAAGGACGTCACTCTGGCACGACTCGCGAACTTGCAAAAGAATCTATAACCCTGTATATTTTTTATCCGTTGCGCTTTGTGTCACATGAGGCGTGACGGATGGATTAGCCCCCATCGTCTAGCGGTCTAGGACATCGCCCTCTCACGGCGGCAACATCGGTTCAAATCCGATTGGGGGTACGAGTTTGTGGCACTCACCAGAGTGGTCTACACTATGTGCGGGTACTGCAAATCCCATTGGGGTATGGTGTAATTGGCAACACAGCAGTTTCTGGTACTGTCATTCTTGGTTCGAGTCCAGGTACCCCAGCCAATGTGAATATCGTAAATCTCCGGCGTTTCAATGAAACGGGCGGAGATTTTTGCGTTTGTGGTGGCTTTTGGCGCGGCTGACGGTTGCGCGCAGACAGCGGACGGCGGACGGTTGCGTGCGGACAGCGGACGGCAGATGGTCGCGCGCGGGAGCGGAATCTCGGCGGACGGCGACGAGGCGAGTCACGAGGCGAGTGACGGGAAAGACACACTGACGTGGTGGTCGCAGCGTCAGCGTGTGCAAACCATCAGAATTGATCCCAGGAACGCTCCAATTTGACAGGGAAGACACGCTGGCGTGGTGCTGTGAACTGCCAGCGTGTCTTTTCCGTCAAAGACCGGGGTGAAACATCATGACCGGTTCTCATCGCGAAGCCACTGACCGCTGTGGCCCCCGATTAATAGTTCGGCCTCGTCTCGCAGGCCCTCCCATCGCCGTCGCGATCCAGATGTCCACTGTAACCGGGATCTCCGCGATAGATTCCGTGTCCTAGTGCGTTCCACACGGCTTTGCAGTTCTTGTAATATGAGCTTCCACTCGACGTGGAGCGCTTTGGAACGGTCTTTCGAGGAGTCGTCCTTCGTGGTGCAGTCCTTCGTGGTGCAGTCCTTCGCGGCGCAGCCTTGCGAGGAGCGGTCTTCTTGGGTGCGGCGGTCGTGCGCTTGGGTGCGGAGGTGCTCTTCCGAGGAGTTGCCTTCCGGGGAGTCACAGATTTTCTGGGTGCCACGGTCTTTTTGGGCACGGTCTTTTTGGGAGTTGCTGCCTTCTTGGAGTGTGACGTGGCGGCGCCGGCTGCCGCTCCTGCAGCGACAGAGGAACCCGATGCGCTCGACTTCTTCTGAGAAGGTGACTTCGTGGATTTTGCTGCAGCATGGGAATCTGCATCGGAGTCAAGCCCGTCACTCGACGTCACGGTTACCTCTCCAGCGCCATCTGTCTGTGGGACTGTTTGCGTCGGGCAGGTGTCGAGCACCGATTTCATGGCAGTTTTTTCGCTGGGGGTGACCCAGAGTGAGTACTTCTGTTTCACTCCGATTTGGCGAGCGATATAGGCACAACGGAACGCTGTGTTGGCGGGTAGCCAGGTGGCGGCATCGCCATCGGATTTCTGTTCGTTCGCCGGCCCGTCGACCGCCAACAAGTTGTAGGGATCGTTGGCGAGTTGCTTGCGCTGCTCGGCGCTGATCTTCTGTGCGCCGGTTTGCCATGCGTCCGACAGCGCGACGACGTGGTCGATCTGGACCTTGGTGCTCGTCTTTTCACCGCGCACGAAGTGAATGAGGGTGGCCGTGTATGGATCCTTGAGCTTTCCGGTCAGGACGATGCAGTCGTGGGTCCCAGCTTTGAAGGTCTCGTCGGTGAGGTCACGCTTGAGAACATCGTTGCGAGTGTCACAGCCGTTGTGGTCGACGTCGCTCCATGCGGGGCCAAACTGCTCTCGGGTGTAGCCGGTCTTGGGCGCGCGGCCTTTGACACTGAGTGCCTCCAGGGCCTTTAACGCGGTGCCGTCCGCCGCATCCGAGGTGGAAGCGTTGGCTGCGGAATCGGCACTCGAGCTCTGGGATGACGTGCTAGGGGAAGTAGCGCTCTGGGCGAGGGGAGAGTCGTGGTGTGTCGACGTGTTCATCCCGCCGATGATGACGGCGATGAAGGAGATTCCCAGCAGGAGGATTGCCAGTGCCTTTGACTTCTTCGTGACGATTGCGGTGACGAGCAAGATCGCCGCAAGAAGAAAGTCAATGAGGGCCAGAGAGGCTCCCAGCGCTGCTGTTGGGGGAATTACCGCAAAAATCACGGCGGCTGCGGCGATGATTGCGCTCGCAATACCGAATCTTGGCAGTGGGTTGCTCGGGTTGAGGGGATTCAACGGCTTAGCGGTGAATGAGGCTGTTGGACCGGTATCGGCCGGGGTATTCGTCACTTCTTGTTGTGCACCATGGCGTGCCATGACACTGCTCCTTTGATACTTATCTCGATGGACTCTTCTCTCCCCGATGAGGGATAGCTCCGAGGCGAAACCGTACTCGCGAGCGCTGACGGACTGGGTCAAAATCCTCCGAGCGAACGATTGCTCACACCCTCAACCGTGCTCTTTCGGCAAAAGTCCGACGTTTTGTGTTCCGAAGCGAACCAGAACGGAGCACAATACATCGAGGAAGTGTGAGCAGTCGCGGTTTATGAGCTCGGAGGACTAAGTGCAAGCAGAATTCGCAACTCATGGCAAGGCCATCTTGATCGGTGAGCATTCGGTAGTTTATGGCTACAATGCTCTGTGCATGCCGTTGAAGGAGCTGACGCTCACGACCACGGTGGCGGCGCAGGACGAGGGCCCGAGCCTGTTCACGAACAATTATCACGGTCTTTTTTCGCAGGCGCCAGAGGAATACAACGGCCTGCATTTCCTCGTTGACGGGCTGATTTTGGATCAGCATTTGCCCGAAAAGGTTTCGCTCAATTACGAAGGTGAGATTCCGATGGAGCGCGGCCTGGGTTCGTCGGCGGCGGTGGCGTTGGGAACCGTCCGTGCAATCAACTCGTACTATTCGCTCGACATGGACGAACACGACATCGTCACGTGGGCCAACAAGGCGGAAAACATCACGCATGGTTCGGCGTCCGGCCTCGACGTCGCCACCGTGAAGAGCGATCATCTCGTCTCTTTCAACAAGACCGACGGCCCCCAAGAAATCACCAGTGAACTCGGCGCCTATCTCGTCATCAGTGACACGGGTCAGCTCGGCAGCACCAAGACCGCTGTCAGCCAGGTGCGCGAACAGGTCAGCACGAGTGCCGAGAAGAAGTCGAGCATGGATCGCCTTGGCGACCTCGCCGACACGGCGATTGACGCCTGGGGTTCGCACGACATCAATCAGCTGGGGGCGGTTTTCAACCGCGCCCAGGAAATCCTGACAAACTTTTCCCTCTCGACCCGGGCCATCGACCGCATCAATCACATGGCGCTCGAGGAAGGAGCTGTCGGTTCCAAACTCAGCGGATCCGGGCTGGGTGGCGTCGTCATCTCCCTCGTCCGCGATTCCAAGACCGCCCAGCTGCTGCGGCAGAGTCTGCGCGCCGTCGCCCGCAACGTGTGGATTGAGGCAATCTGATGGTTCACGCGGCCACCGCGCGAGCACACACCAATATCGCACTGATTAAATACTGGGGAAAAAAGGACGCCGCGCTGCGTCTGCCGTTCACCTCCAGCATCTCCATGACCCTCGAAAAGTTCTACGCCGACACGAGCTTCACGCTGCTGCCTTCCACCCAGGAATCAGAGTTCATCCTCGACGGTGAACAGGTTTCGGCTTCTGCGGCCGCCCGCGTGATGACTTACGTGGCCACTTTGCAGCAGCGCCACGGGGTATCCGGAACCTTCCGCATTGAATCTCACAACCACGTGCCCATCAGCGCGGGCCTGGCCAGCTCGAGTTCCGCGTTTTGTGCACTGGCTGCCGCCTTCGCCGCAGCCTATGAGCTCGACGTGGACCGCACGGAATTGTCGCGCATGGCACGGCTGGGATCCGGTTCCGCCACCCGCTCTGTTTTTGGAGGATTCGCGAAGTGGGAGAGGGGCCACGACGACGAGACTTCTGTTACCCGCCCTCTCGACGAACACCCGAGCCTGGATTTGAGTCTGACCGCCGTGGAGGTCGACACCTCTCCCAAAGCGGTGCCTTCGACGGTGGGCATGCGACGAACCGCGGAGACGTCGCCGTATTACCCGGTGTGGGTCGAAAACACCGAGAAGGCCTGTGGTCTCATGGAACGAGCAATTGCGGCACAGGATTTCACGCGCATCGGCGAGCTCGCCCAACAGAGCGCTCTGGACATGCACGCGCTCACCATGACCGCTCGACCAGGCTTCACTTATTTTCAGCCCGAAACACTCGCCGCGATCTCGACCGTTGAGGCGCTCAACGACGCCGGGGTCGAGTGCTACTTCACAATCGATGCAGGTCCCAACATCAAGGTGCTTTCGCGAGCGGAAAATGTGGAAGAAATCGCGAATCGATTCCGCGCGCACATGCCCGCTGTTACGCTTACCACGACTTCCTTCGGACCAGGGGTCGAATACTTAGCGTGACAAGGCAAAGGGATTAATTGTGATTACTGAGAAGGCACCTGGGAAACTCTACGTTGCCGGAGAGTACGCCATACTTGAGCCGACGAATCCGGCGATCGTCGTCGCGGTCGATGAATTTGTGACCGTTTCGCTCACTGAGTCCGACACCACCGGAACCATTCATTCCAAGCAGTATGCGCAGGACTCAATTCATTGGACGCGCAAAGGGTCAAAGCTGATTGTCGACAACCGCGACAACCCCTTCCACTACATTCTTTCGGCCATCAAGTTTACCGAGCAATATGTGAGCGAAAACGGTGGAACTCTGGCCGTCTACAACCTCACCATCAACTCGGAGCTTGACTCCGCAGACGGCAAGAAGTACGGCCTGGGCTCGTCGGCGGCGGTGACCGTCGCCACGGTGAAGGCGTTGTTGCACTTCTACGGCGTCGCACTCGACAAAAACCTCGTCTTCAAGCTGGCCGCCATCGCACACCTCAGCGTGCAGGGCAACGGCTCGTTGGGGGATGTGGCGGCGAGCGTGTACGGCGGCTGGCTGGCCTACCGCTCCTTCGACCGCGAATGGCTGCACGAGGCCGTTGCATCGCAGCGGCTCACCGACGTAGTGGACGCGCAGTGGCCGGGATTGAAGATTCAGTCCTTGGAACCGCTCGACGACCTTGAGCTCATCGTGGGCTGGAGTCAGAAGCCGGCGTCGACGTCGCAGTTGGTTGAAAAGACCGACGAGGAAAAGGACGACAACCGCACGCTGTACAACCAGTTCGTCGCTGACTCGCGCGATTGCGTCGAGAAGATCATTCGCGGATTCGAGGCCAAGGACGGGCACGCCATCAAGGAGCAGATTCGTGCGAATCGTGCACTGTTGCGTTCACTGAGCGACTTCAGCAGCGTGCCGATTGAGATTCCGCGTCTGACAAGCCTGATCGACATCGCCGAAAAGTATCACGGTGCCGCCAAGACCTCCGGCGCCGGCAACGGTGATTGCGGCATTGTGATCGCAGATTCGAACACCGATGTCGCGGCCATGAAGGCGGAGTGGCGGCGCAACGAAATTTTGCCGCTTGACCTCCACGTCCATCAGGTGGGCTGAACGATGGCGGGGGATTTGACCGAATCTGCGGGTGTCGCACCCAGCCGCGCAAGCAGACGCAAGGATGAGCACTTGGCGCTCGCGCGGAAGTTTTATCGCGGCGAGCAGTCCAACGACTTCGACCACGTCCACCTGATTCGGCGAACCCTGCCGGGAACGGTGGTCTCTGTTGACTCCGTGAAGACCGAGTTCTTTGGGAAACCCGTCGCTGCACCCTTCTTTATTA
>JALCOX010000068.1 GCA_022649925.1 Bifidobacteriaceae bacterium
GAACCCCCACCCCCAGCCCCCCCCCCCCCCCACACACACCCAAGCTCAGGCCCAGACCCGACTCGCTTCCTAAGATGGGCGATATCCCCATCAAGTGGGCGATAATCACCCAAAAAAGAAGGATTCCAAGGCAAATAGCGCCCACTTCATGCACTTATCGCCCATTCAATGCAGAAGGACCAGGATTCCTGCGCGAAACCAGAGATTCCCAGACACTAGATTCGCAGAAACCCTGATTCTCTGACACCCGGATTACCCACACGGCATCCAAGGCCCAAACACCCAACACACGAACACCCAGAAACCCCAAGCCCAAGCCCCACAGCCACAAGGTGGGCGATATCTCCATCAAGTGGGCGATAATCACCCAAAAAAGAAGGATTCCAAGGCAAATAGCGCCCACTTCATGCACTTATCGCCCATTCAATGCAGGAAAGCCAAGGCTCACAAGACTCCCAAGGCCCCCAGGGGCCCCAGATACCGCAAATGAAAAGGGTGATGAGTCCGAAAACTCACCACCCTTGTTATTCACCTGCGACTTAGCGTGCGCATGGCGGGCAGAACACGCATCCGTGTGCTGCGCGAATCACTCGCGGCTTGTGCCTCGCGCCTCGCGGCTCACTGGCCACCGAAGAGACCGAATGGATCCGACAGACCGCCACCGTTGCCGTCGGAGTCTCCGTCACCATCTGAGTTGCCGGAGCCATTGCCATCCGAGTCCCCGTCCCCATCCGAGTCTCCATTGGAATCATTGTTGCCACTGGTGGAAGACTTCGCAGTTTCGGCCTCGGTGAGCGTCACGTTGATGTCGAGCGTCTTGGAATTGCGCACCACCGTGAGCTTCACGGTGTCACCGACGGCCGCCGCCCTCACGTAACCGAGCACAGCGTACATGCTGGAGACCGTGCTGCCGTTGAAGCCGATGATGACATCGCCCTGCTTGAGGCCAGCCTTGGCGGCCGGACCACCGGAGTTCACGGTGTTGATCTTGGCGCCGGAATAGGCGGCGCTGTCGACCGTTGCCGAGCCCTCGCTGATGGTGACGCCGAGCTGAGCGTGAGTTGCCTTGCCGGACTTCACGATCTGCTTGGCGACGCGCTGCACCAGGTTGGACGGAATTGCGAAGCCGATGCCGATGGAGCCCGACTCGGACGACTGTGAGGACGATGACGAGGTCGACGCAGTCGCGATGGACGAGTTGATGCCGACGACCTGGCCGGCCGCGTTGAACGTCGGGCCACCCGAATTACCGGGGTTGATGGCCGCGTCGATCTGAATGGCGTTGGTGACGACCTCGCTCTGGGAGCTTTCGTCCGTCACAGACACGGGCCTGTTGAGTGCCGAGACGATGCCGGTCGTCGCGGTGTTCTCGTAGCCGAGCGGGTTGCCGATTGCCATGATCGACTCTCCAACGGCGAGATCGGACGAATCCGCGAAAGTGACCGCCTGAAGGTCGGACGGCGGGTTCTCGAGCTTGATGACCGCCAAATCCGTCGTGGAATCAGTTCCCACGAGCTTGGCGGAATACGTCTTGCCATCGTTGAGAGTCACCTGGATTTGCTTGGCATCTTCGACCACGTGGTTGTTGGTGACGATGTTGCCCTTGGTGTCGATGATGGCGCCAGAACCCTTGGCCACGCCCCCAGAGACCGCCACGGAAATGGAGACCACCGACTTGGCGACCTTCTTGTTGACGGAGGCCCAGTCAGGGGAATTGGTGCCCTCGACCTTTGCCGTACCGCTGCCACCTGTGGACGACGACAGAGACGAGGCAGAGGAGGACTGCGGCAAGCTGATGATGCCGTTGGCGATGCCCGCGTAGCCGAGTCCGACTACGAGGAGCGCCGCAATGATCGCAGAGACGATTGCCGCGACCCAGGGACGGCTCGAGCCGTTGGAGTTGGCGTGAGCAGGAGTGAAGTCTCCGTTGCCGGGACCGCCGTTGCCACCATTGGGGGCGCCTTGAGGCGCACCAAAGAAGCCAGAACCCTGCTGGGGCTGCTGACCGGGCTGGCCTACAGGCTGACCCTGCTGACCCTGCTGGCCGCCCTGGCCATTCTGCCCATTCCCTGTGCCTCCGAAGCCGAAGAGACCGCGGGGACCGGTCTCAGAATTACCGCTCTGCGAATCCTGCTGCTTGGACTTCTTATCTTCCGCTGGATCCGGAGCGCCGAAGGGATACGACGACGCCGGGAGTGGTTGCGTGGGATTTGACGTGTTGGCACCGAACTCAGGGGCAGGAGAATAACCGGCCTGGGCAGGCAGCTGTGTCGTAGGCGCAGTAGGCGCTGCAGGCGCTGCAGGCGCTGCTGGCGTGACCGGCGCATTTACCGCCGTGCTCTGCGAGTCCGCTGACTCGTGAGAATTTTCTGAACCGCCCTGCTCCCCGGACTCCTCATGAGCCGTCGGGGCCCCACTGGGATTCCAAGCATTCTGCGAATCGGGAGAATCCCAAGGATTCTTCGTCCCGTTCTGATCTGCCATTTCTTACTCCTTTACCTCTGCTATCAAAAAGTCTTGCGTGCTGAGTGCGCCACCGCCAGCGGCGCAGGCTCAGGCCTTTGCCTAACAAACGAGTAAAGTGACCCACTCTGTGGGTTTCCTGAAAGCTTCATAGATAATCTTTAACGATTCGCACATTTCTTGCTGACCTTCTCTCGCGCGAGCTCTCCATACAACCGTAGTTGAAACACTGTAATTGCGTAGTAACTACGCCAACAACCGATCACCCCAGTTGCGCAGGCACCACCCTAGAATACCGTCGGGAGTAGGGAAGAACGAATATATATGCCGCCGCCACACATAGCCGATAGAGTAGAAACCGTGACACAGGAAACAGCGCGCACGCCAGACACATTGGCCACAGTACCTTCTAACAGCCTCCAGGAGCACTCAATTCCACTGGGACGAGAGGCTTTCGGCTTCGATATCGACACAGAGCTTCCAAATTCACCCCACGGCTTAGGTCGCGGCGGCAGAAGGCACGGCCGCACCGGGGTCATTCACACACCCCACGGCGACATTCACACACCCGCCTTCGTGCCCGTGGCGACCCAGGCCACGATGAAGGCCGTGCTTCCAGAACAGATGAAGGCAATCGGGTCACAATGCTTGCTCGCCAACGCCTTTCACCTCTACGAGCGGCCGGGCGAGGCCATCATCGACGCGGCCGGAGGACTCGGCACCTTCATGAACTGGGCCGGCCCCACGTACACGGATTCGGGAGGTTTCCAGGTGCTATCGCTGGGAGCCGGCTTCAAGAAGACGCTCGCGATGGACACCACGGGGCTCAAGTCGGACGACGTGATCGCCAAGGGCAAGCAGCGCCACGCCTTCGTCGACGAGGACGGCGTGACTTTCAAATCCCCGCTCAACGGGTCCATGCACCGTTTCTCCGCTGAGATCTCCATGGGCATTCAGCACAAAATCGGAGCCGACATCATGTTCGCCTTCGACGAGCTCACCACGCTGATGAACACGCGCCACTACCAAGAGGAATCCGTAGAACGCACCTTCCGCTGGGCCAAAAGATGTGTCGCTGAACACATGCGGCTCACCGAGGAGCGCTCAGACAAGCCGTATCAGGCTCTCTTCGGAGTCGTACAGGGCGCCAACTATGAGGATCTGCGCAGACTCGCGGCCTCCGAGGTGGGTTCGCTCGACTTCGACGGCTTCGGCATCGGCGGCGCCATCGAGAAGAAACTCATGGGAGAGATCAGCGCCTGGATCTGCGATGAACTGCCGGACAACAAACCGCGTCACGTCCTGGGCATCGCCGCGGTCGACGACATCTTTGCGGCCGTCGAAAACGGCGGAGACACCTTCGACTGCGTCGCCCCGGCTCGCGTGGCCCGCAACGGCGCCATCTACACGCACGACGGCCGCTGGAACGTCCTGCGCACCGCCTTCAAGACCGACTTCGGGCCGCTGGAGGAGGGCTGCGACTGCTACACCTGCCAGCACTATTCGCGCGCCTACGTCCACCATCTGCTCAAATGCCGCGAGATGACAGGTTCAACGCTCGCCACCATTCACAACGAACGCTTTTTCGTGCGCCTGCTCGACGAAATCCGAGCCTCCATCGACGGCGGCTATTTCGACGACTACCGCGACACCACTCTGGAGCGCTTCTACCGCAACGGGTCGAAGGGCTGAACCGCGTCTACTTCCTGCGCACCGGGGAAATCGTCTTGACCGCGATGCCCGCAAGCCCGCGCAGAATTGCGGAAGTATGCTCGCGCTCGACGGGATCGAGCCCACGCGCAGCCGCCATCATCGCGGGCAGCGTCGAGGTCCAGTGCCCCACAATGGCGGTGAAATCGCTGTAGCCACTCGCCCCGATGACCGCGAAGAGATCGTCGATAAAGCGGCGACGCTCGTCGGGTTCATACGACTGCAGCCACGTGTTGACCGTCCGGCTCAGGTATTGAGACAGCGCGGAGAGCCGCTTGGAGGTCGCGAGCTCGCCCTCCTCGAAGCGCCACGTGGTGAGGAAGTGCTGCATAATGCCGGCCGCATTGCTGCGCACGATGGTGTATTCCTTGCCGGATGAAAACAGCATGCCGATGACGGAAGACTCCGGCACGGTCTTCTCGATTTTGGATTCGATGCGGCCAAAACCCTCGCTCGCGAGAAATTCCTTGCTGAATCCCGGCCCGTCGTGGGAGTAGACGCCGAGGATGCGCTCTTGAACCTCTGGCTTGCTCCGCGCGGCCGCGTAGACCGCGAGGTTGCCTCCCTTGGAATGGCCTCCCAAAATCAGGCCGCCCTGCCACTGGGTCGCGATCGCACGCACGTAGCGGGCCGCCGAACGCTGGGAGGGCACCGGGCTCAAAAAGGCCATGTCGAAATCTTCGCGCCAGCCGAGCACACTGCCGTCCGTGCCGCGGAAGGCGACATAGAGGACCCCGTTGCCCAGATCGAAGGTCATGGCGCAGAACTGCTTGTGGTCGCGGTGGTCTCTGCGCTCGACGTAGCCGCCGACGCGCACGTTGCGGAAGCGCGGGCTCTCTCCCATCGCGCGGATGAGGTCGACAGTATCTTCCGGATACGCCATGCCGTTCACCATTTCGTCGTAAGCCTCGGCGCGCAACAGGTCGTGGAGCGGAACAGATTCGATGGGAGACACGACGGGGGCGATGTCACGGGGCCTGGAAATCTTGAGACGCGGGACAAAAGCCGGCATTGCGAGGTAGGCGAGTTGCGAAAGCGCGACGCTGTCGGCGGTTCCAAAGGGTCGGCGTGCGAAGCTGTCAAAGGTTGCTCGCACAAAGTCCACCACGCTGCCCATATCTGCCGCCTTTCGCCCGTACGCCCATTCTCCCCTTTAGTACCGATTTTAATTGCGGTTTAGCGCAAACGCTGCTGGCGATCGCGCTGTTCCATAAAGCGCGTGAGGTCGGCGACGCTAACCTCCGTGTAATCGTAGAAGGAAGCGAACTGGAAGCCCGCGTGCGACGTGTCCTCCCGCGAATACCGCGTGACCGCCAGCGTCAGGGCACCTGAGCGCGCTCCGGATTCAAGCCCCGGCAGGGAATCTTCGATCACGATGGACCGCTCGATATCCACACCCGCGAGCTCTGCGGCCTTGAGATAAGGATCGGGGTGAGGCTTGTGAACCGGCGTGGTCTCATTGCTCACGTAACCCACGAAGGCGCCTGCGGGCGCGTGGGCAATCACATTTTCTGCCAGATCGTGAGGCGAGCCCGTGACCAAAACAGACGGAATGCCCGCCTGCGCAAGCCCCGTCAGCAACTCCACGACTCCCGCCGCCCACGGCAACTGGGCGCGCTCCCGCTCGCCCACAATGGCGACCATGCGCGCGATCATCTCCGTGCCGGGCATATCGACGCCATGCTCCTGCAGAATGCGCACGCAATCGGTCAGCGAGACTCCCTGCAAGATGCGCGGCAGGTCATCGCTCCACACAGCGCCGCTCATCGCAACGACGTCGCGCTCGGCATCCAGCCAATAGGGATCCGAATCGATGAGCGTGCCGTCCATGTCCCAGAAGACCGCCTCCGGGAGGGTCGCCTGTGCTGATTGCTGCTGTACTGCCATTCGAGAACAAATCCTCTCCGTCGCCTGCATTGCCCCAGCAACTGTATAAGGATGCGTAAATATCGGCGCGGATCGCGCGACACGCCGATTGTTCTATCTGCAACAGTTGTATATAGAACGTATTAGTGTTGCCCGAGCAATGAAAAAGACGCATAACATTACAGCTTCATCGCGTACCGAGGGAACAGCAGAGGCTCCGATTCCAGAGATTCTGCGTCCCGGCCTTGAAATCCGGACACTGCGCAACATGACAAACCGTTATCTCGCAGCGACTCTTCCGCAAGAGGCCGAGACCGCAACCGGCGGGAACACTGCCATCCTGATCTTTCTCAACAAGCATCGGGACGACGAGATATTCCAGTACGACATCGAAAAACGCTTTGGCATCGCGCGCTCAACCGCGTCACGGGTGCTGGGACTCATGGAGAAGAAGGGGCTCATCGAGCGCAGGGCCGTCGAACGCGACGCCCGACTGCGCCGCATCGTGCTCACCGAGAAGGCCATTCCCATCACCCAGGCCCTCAAACGCAGTGCCACCCAGATGGAACAGGTGATGCTGCGCGGGCTGAGTGCACAGGACCAAGAGAAGCTGCTGGCCTGCTTCACACAGATGAGGGAAAACCTCATCGCGACGGGCAAACTCGGCTCCTACTACGACGATGCCCTCGACTTCTGGAAGCCGCGAGACACTGAGAAAGATACGAACGAAGAGGAAGGAAAGAGCGAATGACAACTGCCACCCCTACCGCGACTGCGCCGGCATCTACGCCGCAACCCAAAGTCCACGTTCTGCGGACGCTGTTTAAAAGCCTGAGAGAGTACAAGAAGCCCAGTCTTCTCGCGCCGGCATTCGTCGCCGTCGAAGGCATTTTGGAGATCGTCATCCCCACGCTCATGGCCTCCCTCATCGACGAAGGCATCTCGGGCAAGGACATGCCCGCCGTGTGGCGCTACGGAATCATCCTGCTGTGCTGCGCCGCGGTGTCGCTGTTCTTCGGCTTCTTCGCTGGTAAGTTCGCCGCCATCGGCTCCTCCGGCTTCGCCAAGAACCTGCGCCACGATCTCTTCAACAAGGTGCAAGGGTTCAGCTTTACCAACATCGACCACTTCTCCACCGGCTCGATCATCACGCGCCTGACCACCGACGTGACGAACTTGCAGAACGCCTATCAGATGATCATCCGCATGGGCATGCGAGCGCCCGTCATGGCAATCGTGGCATGGATATTCTCGTTCCGCATCAGCCATTCCATCTCGTTCGTGTTCCTCGGGGCAATCCCCGTGCTCGGCGTCGGCCTGTGCGTGCTCGCCGCCATAGTGCACCCCATCTTCGAGCGCGTCTTCCACACCTACGACGAGCTCAACAACGTGGTGGACGAAAACCTCCAGGGAATCCGAGTCGTGAAGTCCTTCAACCGTGAGGCCCACGAGGACACCAAGTTCTCGCGGATCTCCACGCGCATCTACAAAGACTTCGTCAAGGCCGAGAAGGTCATGAGCTTCAACATGCCGCTCATGCAGCTGTGCATGTACGTCTCGCTCATCGTCATCGCCTGGCTCGGGGCCCAGCAGATCGTGGCGTCCGGAAACAGCGCCGCCAACGGTCTCACCACCGGCGATCTCACCGCGCTGGTGACCTACTCAATGCAGATTCTCATGAGCATGATGATGCTCTCGATGATCTTCATCATGGTCATCATCTCCCGTGCCTCCGCCGCACGCATCTGCCAGGTGCTGGTCGAGGAGTCCACCGTGACCAACGACGACGCCCCCATCACCACCGTCGCCGACGGTTCCATCGACTTCGACCACGTGACCTTCCGCTACTCCGACACCTCAGAGAAGGCCGTGCTCTCCGACATCGATCTGCACATCACTTCGGGACAGACCGTCGGAATCGTGGGCGGAACTGGCTCCTCTAAGTCATCCCTCGTCCAGCTCATTCCGCGACTCTACGACGTCACGTCAGGCGCCCTCAAGGTCGGCGGCGTGAACGTGCGCGACTACGACTTGGTGACTCTGCGCGACCAGGTGGCCATGGTGCTGCAGAAGAACATTCTGTTCAGCGGAACCATCAAGGAGAACCTGCGCTGGGGCAATCCCGGTGCCACCGACGAGGAGCTTGTGCACGCGTGCGAGCTCGCACAGGCGGACAGCTTCATCCGCGAGCTTCCGAAGGGCTACGACACCTACATCGAGCAGGGCGGCACCAACGTTTCGGGCGGTCAGCGCCAGCGTCTCTGCATCGCGCGAGCGCTCCTGAAGAGCCCCCAGATCCTCATTCTGGACGACTCCACCAGCGCAGTGGACACCAAGACGGATCAGCTCATCCGCGGGGCCTTCCACTCCGAAATCCCCGACACCACGAAGATCATCATCGCCCAGCGCGTGGCCTCCGTCGAGGACGCCGACACCATCCTCGTCATGGACGAGGGGCGCATCATCGACCAGGGCAGCCACGACGAACTGCTCAAAACGAGCGACGAATATCGAGAAATCTACGAATCTCAGACGCAAAACGGGCAGCAGAAAGACGGCTCGGTCGCTGGAATCAACACCTCCGCTTCCGTCGCCGCCGCTACGGCTCTGGCGGAATCCACCGTGAGCGCGGCGGCGTCTCCGGCAGCCGCGCCGCCCGCAGCCCCGTCACCCACGACAGCGTCACAGAAGGAGGCTGAGTGATATGAGCATCGTCTCACCAAAAGCAGCTGAATCTGAGAAAACCGCTACCAGCACTGCGCAAGGCGCCGGGAACACAGGCCGCAAGAACCGGAAGCGCCAGCCGAAGCCACGCCTCCAGCGCGCGGAACCGGGAACCACCAAGCGCCTGTTCAGCTACATCTTCCGCTACAAGTGGCAGGTCAGCGTCGTCGTCATTGCCATCCTCGTCTCAGCGGCCGCGCAGGCGGGCTCAGCCCTGTTCTTGCAACGCCTCATCGACACCTACATCCTCCCGCTCGTTGGAACGTCCAACCCGAATTGGGCACCACTGGTCGAGGCCCTCGTCCTGATGGCCTGCCTTTACGCAGTTGGCACGCTGAGCACATGGATCTACAACTGGATCCTGGTCAGCATCGAACAGGGGACACTCAAGACGATCCGCGACGAGATGTTTGCGCACCAGCAAAAACTCGCCATCCGCTACTTCGACACCCACGAGCACGGCGACGTCATGAGTCGTTACACCAACGACACCGACACCCTGCGACAGGCGATCAGCCAGTCCTTCCCGCAGATGTTCTCGTCGATCGTGTCCTCGTTCGCCGCCTTCGTCTCCATGCTCTGGCTGTCGGTCCCCTTCACGGGCTTCGTCGTCGTCTTCACGGTGATTCTCATCTGGGTTGTTCGCTACCTCGTGAGTCATTCCGGCGCCTACTTCATGAAGCAGCAGGGCTATCTCGGCGATGTCAACGCCTTCGTGGAGGAATCCGTCAACGGTCAAAAGGTCATCAAGGTGTTCAACCACGAACCCGCCACCGCCAAAATCTTCAACGAGAAGAACGATCAGCTCTTCGAGGCGTCCTCACTCGCGAACACGTACGGCAACGTCACGATGCCCGTCGTTGGCAACATGGGCTACATCCTCTACGTTCTGCTGGCAATCGTCGGCGGCATCGCGGGCTTGGCGGGATGGGGCAACTTCGGTCTCGCCAGCGCGGGAACGCTCACGCTGGGAACGCTGATTTCCCTGTTGACCCTGTCGCGCTCGTTCATCAACCCGATCGGTCAGGTCTCCATGCAGTTCAACATGGTGATGATGGCACTTGCCGGCGCATCCCGCATCTTCGCCATGCTCGACGAACCCGTCGAGTCCGACGGCGGCACTGTGACGCTCGTGCGCGTTCGCGTCGACCACAACGGCCCCGACACTGCCGGCACGACCAGCGGCAACGTCACGCTCACCGAGACGGATGAGCTGACCGGCCACTGGGCGTGGAAGCGGCTGGCGGGCGACGACGGGCGACGCTCCCTCGAGGCCGCCGGCAAGCTCAGCCCCTCCGCCGCGGAAGTCGCGCGCAAGGCGCATGAGTCTGCGGTCACGTCGGCGGACGGCCGCCTGACGCTGCTGCGCGGAGACGTGCGCTTCACGGATGTCTCCTTCGGTTACGACCCCACCAAGCCTGTGCTGCACGACATCACCTGGTTCGCAAAGCCCGGCCAGAAGATCGCGCTCGTCGGTGCAACCGGCGCCGGTAAGACCACGGTGACCAACCTCATCAACAGGTTCTACGACATCCAGCAGGGCCAGATCCTCTACGACGGCATCGACGTCAGCCACATCTGCAAGCCGGATTTGCGGCGCTCGTTGGGGATCGTGCTTCAGGACGTGAACCTGTTCACCGGAACCGTGCTCGACAACATCCGTTATGGAAAGCTCGACGCGACCGACGAGGAGTGCAT
>JALCOX010000069.1 GCA_022649925.1 Bifidobacteriaceae bacterium
GGGTCATCGCTCAGTCCATCGAGTCTGAGCTGCATGACCCGCGCCTTGCGGGCGTCACCATCACCGATGTGCGTGTCACCAACGACATGCAGATCGCTCGCGTCTTCTGGACGCAACTGGGAGATCCCGACAAGGCCGACGGCCAACGTCATCGCGCCGCACAGGCCCTTCAGCAGGCAAAGGGACGGTTGCGTTCCCATGTCGGCTCAAAGGCGGGGTTGCGGCTGACGCCGACCCTGGAATTCCGTTTCGACGAGGTCCCTGGTGAAGCTACAGAGATCGAGGACATTCTCACGGTGGCTAAGAAGCGTGACGAGGAACTCGCCAAATCGCGCCAGACAGCTACCTACGCCGGCGACGAAGATCCTTATCGCCATCCGGAACCCGACGAGGAAGATGACGTCGACAGTGACGATGACTCCTCACAACGCTAAGCAAATGAGAAGTGATGAAAGCCGGCTCCCTGTAGCCGGTTTTCTTTTGATCGATAAGCCCAAGGGCGTGACGAGCCACGACGTAGTCGCCGCGGCTCGAGGGGCACTCCACATGCGCCGCGTCGGTCACGCTGGGACTCTCGACCCGTTGGCCACTGGTCTTCTCGTCGTCGGTTTTGGCGCCGCCACGAGGCTGTTGAATTACGTCGTCGGAAAGACGAAGACGTACGAGGCCGTCATCAGACTGGGCGTCGCAACAACGACTGATGACGCCGAGGGTGAGAGTGTGGGTCTGCCGCAGTCAGAGGAAGTATTGCGCCGCCTTTCGCAGCTCACCACTGCGGTTGACCGAGGAGACTTTGGTTTCCTCGATTCGCTCGTGCGAGATCATTTCAGCGGGACCATCGATCAGGTGCCCAGCACCTTCTCTGCCATCAAGGTGAACGGGGAGAGGGCTTACGATCTGGCGCGAGCGGGTGACGATGTCCATCTCGCCTCCCGGAAAGTCACCATTTCCGGTTTTGACCGCCTGGGGGCCCAGCCGGTAACGGATGCGGATGGCTCGCGCTACCTTGACCTCACTGTGCGCATCTCCTGCTCGGCAGGGACTTACATTCGTGCCATCGCTCGGGACCTGGGGAAACTTCTCGGGGTTGGGGGGTATCTGACCTACCTTCGCAGGACTACCATTGGCGGTTTTGACGTGAAGCAGGCAGTGACGGCCACGACTGTGGAAAAGACCTTCACTGACAAAACTGGCGTGGTGCAGCGTCGACTCAAAGTACACCTCGATGCGCAGGAGGTAGCGGCAGCCTGTATTGACGCGGGCAGCGCTGTCAGTTCCGTCATGCCGACGATTGAGTTAAATCCCCAGCAATACAGCGACGTTCAATTTGGACGTCAACTCGAGGTCAGCGTTGCGGGCCCCACGGCCGCCCTGTATCGGGCGACAGCAAAAGGCGCCGCGGATGAAGCGGGGAGCGCAGAGGCAGCAAGCGTGGTCCTGCTGTGCGCTATTGTTGAGCCGTCCGAGCGTGAGGGGTGGGCACAGCCGACGGCCGTGTTCCCGCCCGAAAACCGAGATTGAGACACGGAACACCGAAATACCGAGATTGTGAGTGACGATGAAAACACATTACGTGACACCAGATGAAAAGGGCGTGATCGCCTGGCCGACCCTGCGCATCAAGCAGCGCTCCGTCATCACCGTCGGGACCTTCGACGGCGTTCACTTGGGTCATCAGTCCGTTCTCAGACGCACCGTCGATCTGGCGAAGAGCTACGGATCGTTGTCGGTCGCCATTCTGTTCGATCCTCGTCCCGCGCTCGTTCATTCCTACGCGGCCGCTCACGACGGAGCCGAAATTCCCGAACCGGAGGCTACACAGGACGACGAAGTGATCTCGAGTGTCGACCAGCGCATCAAATGGATTGAAGCGTTGGGAATCGAGCACCTCATCGTAGTGCATTACAACGTCGCGTTCGGCTCGCAGTCGTACATGTTCTTCCTCGGCCAACTCACCGCGAAACTGGGGATGCGCACACTCGTTTTGGGCGCCGACGCGCGGCTTGGAGCGGGGCGAAAGGGCGACATTGAGGCCATAGACCGGTTGGCGCAAGCCACGCGCATGTTTGAACTCGACGTGGTGGACGACCGAGGACCAGGTTTCACTCATGTTCCCAACGGAGAGGTGAACGGCGTCGAGGTCAGCAAACAGGTGCGCATCTGGAGTTCGTCCAACGTTCGTCACCTTCTGATGGAGGGGGATGTGGCGCAGGCCGCCACCATTCTCGGGCGACCCCACATTATGGAAGGTACCGTGGTCCACGGGGAGCAGCGCGGCCGTACCCTGGGTTACCCGACGGCAAATCTCGGCGGGAACGTGGAGGGCTTCATGCCGGCGGACGGCGTGTACTCCGGCTGGCTCGTTGACTGCGACGACGAAGGTTCTGAACTCCATCGTTACCCCAGCGCCATCTCGATTGGCACCAAGCTCACTTTCGAAGCCGAGATCGGTAAACAGACGCGGCTTCTGGAAGCCAACGCCGTTACCGATGAGTGGATCGACATTTACGGGCACCATATTCGCGTCGAGTTCATCGATCATTTACGCGGTCAGATGAAGTTTGCGTCTGTTGACGAGCTCATTGCGCAGATGAAGAAGGATGTCGCTGCCAGCACGGAGCATTGCGGGGCTGGTTCCGCATCGATTGCGTGAGTCTGTCAAGGGTGTTTCTGTGAGCTCTATCTCTTTGAGTCTTTTCCGATAGATTCGCGCAATAAAGGGGATAAATCTAGATATTTCAATCCCGGACCACCGGCCCTATATTTCCTTATGTCACAAGTTTTGCTGAGCTGAGAGGACAAAGTCGCCTCCGCTCGGAATACTTACTTCCCTTTTCAGTTAAGACTGAAGAAGGCGCAGTACATGAAGGAGGAAGTGCAATGGTCCAAAAGATTAGTGGTTCGGACGCAATGCTCAAGGTCATTGAATCGTGGGGCGTCGATCACATTTACGGATATCCTGGTGGTTCGTTCGATTCGACGATGAATGCTCTGCACAACCAACAGGACAAGCTCAAGTTCATTCAGGTTCGTCATGAGGAAGCGGGCGCCATCGCTGCGTCTGCAGATGCAAAGCTCACCGGCAAGATCGCCGTGTGCTTCGGTTCGGCAGGTCCTGGAGCCGTCCATCTCCTCAACGGCTTGTACGACGCGAAGATCGATCGCGTCCCGGTTTTGGCAATTGTCGCGCAGGTTCCTACCAAGCGCATGAACATCGATTTCTTCCAGGCAATCGACGAGGAGCCGATCTTCGATGACGTCGCCGTGTGGAATCGCACCGCGATGACGGCGGAGAGTGTTCCCAAGCTCACCGACGAGGCAATTAGCCAAGCAATTGAGAAGCGCGGCGTCGCGGTTCTCACCATTCCAAAGGATCTGGGCTGGGCTCAGATCAACGATACCTATCAGACGAACGCCAACACTTACGTTGCTCCGATCGCTCCTGAACCGAATCCTTCCGACGTGCGCAAGGCCGCCGAACTCATCAAAGAGGCAAAGTCCCCGATGATCTATTTCGGTGTCGGTGCCAAGAACGCGGTGGAGGAGCTCAAGGAGGCTTCGGAGAAGTTCAAGATGCCTTTGGTCTCTTCGGTTCTGGCGAAGGGAATTCTCTACGAAGGCTATCCGGCCTATCTGGGTTCTGCGGGTCGTGTGGCCCCCAAGCCCGGTGCTGAAGTTGGATTCTCCACGGATTTGATTCTGTGGGTCGGCAACGATGTGCCCTTCTCCATCTTCCTGTTCAATCCGAAGGCGAAGATCATTCAGATCGATGTCGAGAGCTCCAAGCTCGGCAAGCGTCGTCGTGCAGATGTGCCGATGTTGGCAGATGCCAAGAAGGCTTTGCGTGCCATCATTTCGGCGGGTGAAGCTCGCCCGGCGTCCGCCTTCTACACTGCGGCAGTCGAGGACAAGAAGAACTGGGTTGCCTGGCAGAATTCCTTCAAGGATTCCACCCAGATGCCCGTCCGTCCTGAGCCGATCTTCGACGTTTTGAACAAGACCGCGTCGCCGCGCGCTGTCTTCGCAGTCGACGTCGGCAACGTCAACATCAACTTCGAGCGCCTGCTCGACGTGCATGACGACCAAAAGTGGACCACCTCCGGCAAGTACGCCACGATGGGATATGGTCTTCCGTCGTCCATCGCTGCCAAGGTTCTTTACCCTGACCGCGACGTCTACAGCTTGAGTGGTGACGGTGGCTACGCCATGCTGTGCGAGGAAGTCCTCACCCAGATGAAGTACAATCTCCACGTCATCAACATCGTGTTCTCCAACTCCACGTTGGGCTACATCGAAGCCGAGCAGCGTGACGACAGTCATCAGCCGCTCTCCGGCGTCGACATTCCAGACACCGATTGGGCTACCGTCGGAGCCGGCATGGGCGCCAAGGGGTACACGGTTCGCACGAAGGCCGAGTTCGAGGCTGCGCTCAAGGACGCAGAGGTGAGCGCTCCGAATAAGCCCGTCGTCATCGACGTGAAGCTCACGCACGAGATGCCGTTCACCACTGAGCACATGTTCCTCGACTCGAGCTGGCAAGATCCCAAGCAGATCGAAGAGTTCGTGACGAAGTATCAGGCACAGGCTCTCAAGCCGTTCAGCTACTTCCTCAAGCAGGCAATGGCTGCACAGCACTGAACCAGACGTGCAAGTGCAGAGCGGTTTTGATAACTGAATAAGTGTGAAGGTCGGGGAAGTGGGCGCGAGTCCGCAGCCCCGACTCTCCTATCCGCCTTGATCCAGATGCGTCAGCGACTGCTGCGGCGGAATTCTGACGGGGTCTTGCCGGTGAACGCCTTGAAGTTGTGATCGAAGGTGGCGACGTTTTTGTAGCCGAGTCCGGTGGCGATGTCGTTGACGCTCTGGGTGCTCAGCTCGAGGAGTTTCTTCGCCTGGTTCATGCGAATGAATCGGACCTGTTCGGAGAAGGTCTTTCCAAACAGCCGGCGTGAAAGCCTGGAGAAATAATTGGTGTCGTAGCCGAAATGGGAGGCCGCGTTCGTCAGCGAGACCGTGGCGATGTTGTCCATGATGTAGTTGAGGACGAGGGCTTCCTGGCGAGCCGTCGGCGTGTGCCGCAGATCTGTTTCGGGGAAGTCGGATTCGATGATCATCATCGCTTCCAGATCCGAGCGGGACAGCTCAGTGAGCAGCAACCCGGCGAGAACTGACTGCTGATACTCGAGCAGGGTGTCTTGAGGTTCGACGGTGGAGAGGCGGACGAGCTGGTCACAATATCCGTTCGTCAGGCGGTGATGGATGCGGCGAAAGACGATGTGCGCGTTTTCCTTGTTGCGCATCAGCGAATCGATGAGCGGGTTGGGACCGATTCCAGCGCTCATGGAAATGGGCAGCAGAAAGAGCCGAACGTCGAGGAGTGTGCCGGCCACAGGGGATGTCAACGTGACGGGAGCTGTCGAGCTGATGAGCGCTATGTCTCCGGCTTTGAGCTCCACGCTGCGCTCGTCGAGGCGCATCTGGCAGTCTGATCGGTATTGCAGGATCCCGAAGGCAATATCGGGCGCCTGCCGGCCCGCTTTGGAGAGAAAGGGATCGAGGCTGAAGGTCACTTGTTCAGTGGTATCGAATGCTTGGTACATGCATCTACTTTCTGCGACGTCTTCGTCATGGTCGTGATACACAGGCAAACCCTAACATCTGACGCCCGGTAATTGAAGTCGTTATGAGATGAATCACAAAGGAGTGTGGCTATCATGCCAACACAGAAGCCGTATTTGGACAATGCGGATGTCTATATAAATTTTCCGACGGGACGGTTGAGCCTCACGGAAGTCCAGCAGATTTTTAGTACGATTCCCTTCGAGCTCGATCTCATTGATCGTACGGATCATTTTGCGTGGTATTCCGACAAGCCGAACCGCGAGCACGTGCGCTCGCTCGATCAGGTGGGGGAGACGGTGGAGCAGTGCCATCCGGCGCGTGTTCTGCCGCACGTGATGGGAATCATCAACTCGTTCAAGGACGGGTCGAAGGACGTCGTGCGCGTGCCTCTGTACATGCACGGTCACCGCAGCCTCATTCAGTATTACGCGTTGCGTGACGTGGACGGCACCTACCTCGGTACGATCGAGTTCACTGGCAGCGTTGAAGACATTCTCGGATTCTACGAGAACGGCGCGTGGTCGCAGAGCGCGCCCACTGCAGGTGCACCTGTCACTTCAGATGCAACGAGTGGAGCGTCTGACTCCAGCGCCTCTGTAGAAGAGCCCGCACCAGCGGCCAGTGTTCCTGAGACGCCTGTAGACGTCGGCGTTCCTGACGCTTCCTCGGGTGCCTCTGAGAGCTCGAGCCTCGATGAGGATCCGGCAACTTCAGAGTCTGTGAACACAGAGCCTGCCGCTGTACCAGATCCGGTTGCGTCGGCACCGGGTGAGACTTTCACCCCCGACGCAACCAGTGGTGCGTCGGATACCGACTATCCCTCTGCGGAGGAGTCATCGGCTGCGACCGGGATGCCGGCTTCACCTGAACCCGAGGCGACGACGCCTGCCTTTATGACATCCACGCCTGACGCAACGAGTGGCGCCTCGCAGACGCCTACGGATGCCGATTCCTCTGAGACCTCTGGTCCGGCGCAATCCGCTCCGGTGGTGCCGCAGCTGCCTGACCTGCCAAAGGTGGAACGCCAACCCGGCAAGGATGAGCGTGACGCCTATATCAAGTTCCCCACCGGACGCCTGACGTTGGCCGAGGTTCAGCAGATTTTCAGTACGATTCCCTTTGAGCTCGATCTCATTGATCACACAGATCACTTCACATGGTTCTCGAACAAGCCGAACCGCGAGCACGTGCGCTCGGTAGACGCTTTGGGGGAGACGGTGGAGCAGTGCCATCCGGCGCGTGTTCTGCCGCACGTGATGGGAATCATTAACTCGTTCAAGGACGGGTCGAAGGACGTCGTCAAGGTGCCGCTCGTCATGAACGGTCACCGCGTTCTCATCCAGTACTACGCATTGCGTGACGTGGACGGTGCTTATCTCGGTACGATCGAGTTCACCGGAAGTGTCGAGTACATTCTCAACTTCTTCGATCAGGGCGCATGGTCGCAGTCGACTCCGGGCGCGGCCGCAGAAGATACAGCCGCTCCCGATGCGACGAGTGGCGCTTCTCAGTCCGATGCTGCACCGGCAGAACCGGAGCAGACTTCGCCGGCGTTTGGATCCGACTCCTCGGACGCGAGTTCTGCGGATTCCGCTGAGTCTCCCTTCGTGGCGCCGTTCACTCCCGACGCCTCAAGTGGTGCCTCACAGACGACGGACTCTGACGACACAGGTTCTCCTGACACAGACTCTGACGGAACGGTAGGTGAGGATACACCCACGCCAAGCGCCTCCCCGGCCGCCGATGAAAGCACGCCGGACGCCACCACGGGTGCCTCGGCATACGGCGCGTGATACAACCATGATGATACACAATGAGATCATGAAGCGCAGCGCCCAGCGCCGGGGTTTGGGTACCACGATCACCCTCACCGTCTTTGGTGAGAAGGACGACCGTGCGCTGGACGCTGCCTTCGACCTCGTGAGCAATTACGAGGATCGGCTCACGGTCAACCGGCCGGTGTCAGAGGTCATGGCGGTCAACGACGCTGCGGGGATCGAGCCCGTCACGGTGTCGAGTTCGACGTACGATCTCATTGCGCAGGCCGTCGCCTCCAGCCGCGAGAACTTCGGCTACGACGCGCTCATCGGACCTCTGGTGAAGCTGTGGAAAATCGGCTTCGACGGCGCTCGCGTTCCCAGTGAGGCTGAGATTGACGAGCGAATGAAGTCGATCTCGCCTCAGGCGGTGGAGCTGGATGAGGCGACGCATTCGGTTGAACTCACCCAGCACGGCATGGAGCTCGACCTCGGCGGCATCGCCAAGGGATACATCGCTGACCGGGTTCGCGACCTCTGGAAGGCCTACGGTGTTGCAGCCGGCATCGTCGATCTTGGGGGGAACCTGCTCTTTGTGGGGGATTCTCCCAACCGCTCCGACAAACGGTGGGTCATCGGTGTGCAAGATCCGGACCGTGACCGGCATATCGATCTCGGAATGGCGGTTTTGCCGGCGTGCTCCGCGGTGACCAGCGGTGTGTACGAAAGGTACTTGGAAATCGATGGGCACAAATACCACCATTTGCTGGATCCCCGTACCGGTCGACCGCTCGAGACGACACTCGCGGGGGTAACCGTTTTTACCCAGGATTCGGTGATCGGCGAAATTGAGGCAAAGCGCCTGTTCTTCGCGGGTGGGCCGATTCCCGACTGGGAGCATGATCCCGCTGTGATCGGTGCCGTTTTCGTCTACGCTGACGGGCGAGTTGAGACCGCGGGGATCACTCTGGTGAAAGCATAGATTTAACGTTTATTAACGAGCCCGTGGATTTCGGGCAGATGAAAGAAGGTGGACCATGGTCCAGATTGATGAGAAATTCGTAGAGGTGCTCAAGCACGAAGGTCCCGTGACGATTATCACGGTGAACGGGAACCCCGCGCATGTGGTCAACACATGGATGTCGTACGTGACGTTGAAGGGTGATCAGCTCTTCATTCCCGCGGCGGGCATGCACAGCATCGAGGGTGATTTTCCCAGCGACAACCACGTCACTTTGACCTTTGGGTCGAAGGACGTCGAGGGAACCGTTGGGCCGGGTGCCGGTTTCCATGTGCACGGAACGGGTCAGTTTGTGGATTCGGGTGCAGACTTCGACGCGAAGAAGAAACAGTTCCCGTGGTTGACGCGCATGTTGGTTGTTACTATTGACGAAGTGGTGCAGAAGATCTGATATTTCTTCTGTTCTGCCTCTGTGTAATGTGGTGCCGGCCCGCCTGGGGGTGGCACCACATTTTTCTCTTGTGCAACTTGACTTCGTGTGATAAGCTGACTGTTTGCTTGTGGGTATGTCATATTGCGGGCATGCGTCGAGTAAGAAGTGCCTGTGGGTTGGTATATAGCGGCCACCTGCAATGAAAAACGGGGAATATAGCGGCTCTGTTCCGGCACTTTGCCAATAACGACACAGTTGAACGACACCAGGTAAGGACGAATAAGACCTTGGCTGCATCTGCAAAGAGCACAACAAAAACCTTCGCTCGTGCAAACGAAGATGATATCAAGTTGCACAAAGCGCCGAAGCGCGTTAACTTCGCTTCGATTCGTGAACCCATCGAGGTTCCAGATCTGCTGGGCGTCCAGACGGATTCCTTCGATTGGCTGATCGGTAACGATCGCTGGAAGGCACACGTCGAGCAGGACAAGGAAAACGGAACGGTCACCACGCCTCCAGTTTCCGGTCTGGCAGAAGTTTTCGAGGAGATTTCCCCGATCAAGAACTTCGCTGACACCATGGAGCTCACCTTCTCCGACCCGTACTTTGAGGAGCCGCGGCACACGGTTCAGGAGTGCAAGGAAAAGGATTACACCTACTCGGCACCGCTGTACGTGAATGCTGAGTTCACCAACATGGACACCGGCGAAATCAAGTCGCAGACCGTGTTCATGGGTGACTTCCCGCTCCAGACCCCTCACGGCACCTTCATCATCGGTGGAACCGAGCGAGTGATCGTATCTCAGCTCGTGCGTTCTCCCGGTGTTTACTTCGAGCGCAACACCGACCGCACTTCCGACAAGGAAGTCTTCGGCGGACGCATCATTCCGTCCCGTGGCGCATGGCTCGAGTTCGAGATCGACAAGCGCGACGTCCTCGGCGTTCGCATTGACCGCAAGCGCAAGCAGTCGGCCATCGTCTTCCTGCAGGCCATCGGCATGTCTCTGCCTCAGATTCGTGAGGCCTTCAAGGACTATCCGCTGGTTCTGGATCTCATCGATAAGGAAGCCGCGGAGTCTGAAGATGCCGCACTCACCGATCTCTACCGCAAGATTCGCCCCGGCGATACTCCGACTCCGGAGGCGGGACGCAACCTGCTGCAGAGCTTCTACTTCAACAACAAGCGCTACGACCTCGCTCGCGTCGGTCGCTACAAGATCGATCGCAAGCTCGGTCTCGAAATCGACCCCCAGAACCGCTCGCTGACTCAGGAAGACATCGTCGCTACGATTCAGTACCTCGTGTCTCTGCACGAGGGTGCCGAGAAGTTCCACGGCAAGCGCAACGGTGAGGACGTCGATCTCATCGTGGACGTGGACGATATCGATCACTTCGCGAATCGTCGTATCCGCC
>JALCOX010000070.1 GCA_022649925.1 Bifidobacteriaceae bacterium
CGTGGCTGGCGGCAGCTGTCGCGGTGACGGTGAGTGCTCAGGTTCTGACCTTTCCTGTTCAGTTGCTCATGAGTTCCACAATTCCGTTGTGGAGTGTGTTCGCCAACGTGTGCGTCGCACCCTTCGTGGCATTCTCGACGGTCTGTGGCCTCGCTGCGCTCGTGATCTCGTGGGTCAGTCCCAGTATCGGGGGCTTTTTCGCGTTCCTCGCCAGTCTCGGAACGGGTGCCATGAACGGATGTGCGAGTCTTTTTGCCAGTCTTGGCGGAGGTGCTGTGGAATCGAGTGTTCCTGGAGGTGTCGGCGCTTTGATTGCGCTGGCGGTGGAGGCCGCGATCGGCATCGCAATTATTGTTCTGGGCAGAGTGCATTGTCCACCGATTCGGGGAGATTGAAGGCATGGCACAGGCAGCTTCCTCAGCGACAAACGTCGCTTCACTCACGGTTGTTTTCGGCGGCGACGAATACTTGAACTCTCGAACGCTCAAGGCGCTGCAACAAGCGGCGGTTCGAGCGAACCCCGAGGCGGAAGTCATCGAGGTGGAGGCTTCCTCCGCGGACTCATACGAATTTGACGAAGCCGTGAGCCCCTCGTTGCTCTCGAATGCGGCTGTCGTCGTGATCCCAGATCTTCAAGATGCGGCGGAAGAGTTCATCGACGCCATGAAGGTCTTCGTGAAGGAAACGAGTGGTTCAAAATCCGGGGCGCTCGCCGACTCAAGCGTGGTGATTGCCGCGCACGATGGCTCGATGAAGGGCAAAAAATACGTCGATGCGTTGAAAAAGGCGGGAGCGAAGGTCGAGCAGGTAGAAAAGCTCGCCAACGACCGCTCCCGCCTCGCCTTCGTGCGGCAGGAATTCAGAAGATACGGGCGAACTGTGCAAGAACCTGCAGCTCAGCAGTTGGTCGCGGTGCTCGGTGGCAGAACGGCGGAGCTCGCAGCAATGTGTCAACAGCTGTGCTTCGATTTCGATGAGAACCCGATCTCGTTGGCAACCGCGATGCGTTATCTCGACGACGCTCCGGAAGTTACAGGTTTTGCCGTGGCGGATGCAGCGTTAGAAGGCCGTGCGGCGCAGGCCGTTCTCAAACTGCGTCAAGCGATCAAGCGCGGAATGGAACCTCTGGCACTTGTGGGAGCAATTGCCTCGAAGCTGCGATCCATGGGTAAGGCGGCGGCAATTCAAGCTGGTAAGGCAAACGCTGCAGAGTTGAGAATGAATGGATGGTTCCTCACCAAGGCGACGCAACAGGTACGTGGCTGGTCGTCAGAGGGACTCGGCGCCTGCATTGAGGCCTTGGCTCATGCCGATCAGGAGGCGAAGAGCTCCTCTGGAGATCCCGTCTTCGCGCTGGAACAGGCCGTGGAACTCATTGCGCGGCGGGGACGCCCTCTCGTGGCATAATCCTGTGCGGTATCTTTTGCGTTTGCGGCTGTGGTTGGGGTGAATGGAGCGAATGGTCATGGCGAATGACGACGTGGTGACAGTCGATGTGCCGACATCTTCCGGAATGAGGCGGCTGGGGGAATCTCTTGCTGCGGTGGTGACATCAGGTGATGTCGTTCTCCTCTCTGGCCCTCTGGGAGCCGGGAAAACGACTTTTGCACAGGGTATAGGGAAGGGGTTGGGCATTGACGAACCCATCGTTTCCCCGACGTTTACCATCGCTCGAGAGCTCAGTGGGCGCTTCGCCTCCGGTGCGCCCGCTCGTCTGGTTCACGTCGATGCCTACCGCATCGGTGGCGTGGAGCACGCTCCGGGCTCAGACGTCGCGACGGCGCTGCTTGATGAGCTCGAATCTCTGGGTCTTGACGAGGAGCTCGAGAGTCCCTCGGACGGTACCGTCGTCCTCATGGAATGGGGAGAGCACATGGCGGGCATTCTCTCTGACGAGCGCCTCGAAATCAGCATTGACCGGAGTCTCGCCGTTGCAGGCACAGGTGCGTCTCCCCAGTCTTCTGAGTCTTCTGAACTCACCTCAGATGGATTGCGGCACGTTCGGTTGAGTCTCATCGGTTCCTCGTGGCAACGTCGCGCTGCGGCAATCCGCAGGGCCGCATCAGCTGCTGTCGAGGGCGCGGCTCCTGCATTAGGCACAGATGAGACGGCAGAGTGAGAGAATTGAAGACGGAGGTCAGTATGAACAACAGTAGCGATCCCACTCTCGTCGTCGACACATCGTACGGTCTGAGCATCGGGATGGTGGGTCATGAACCGCTGCACGAGGCGGATTCTCGCCAGCACGTCGAGAAAATCGAGCCGTTCATTGCCCGGTGCGTGCAGGACAGCGGTCTGAAGGCCTCTCAGATCAAAACGATCGTCGTGGGAACCGGTCCTGCTCCCTTCACTGGTCTTCGTGCCGGCATCGTCTCCGCCAAGGCTCTCGCGTTTGCCACAGGGGCCGAGCTCCTCGGTCAGGACGTCCTTGAACCTCAGGCGTGGTGGGATCTCGAGCGCGTGCCCGATGCCTCTCCTCGTCTCGTTCTCGCACTCAACGACGCGCGTCGCAAACAGCTCTACTTCCAACTTTTCATGGTGCAGAAGGACGGGGGAGACCCGAGGGGAGGTCGCGTCACTGCCCTGAGCGACATGGACATCCAGTATCCCCAAACGGTGGTGGAGACGGTCGTAGCGCTCGCCGCACAGCACGGCGGTCCGGCAATTGCCGTCGACATCATCGGGCATGGCGCCGAGAAGTACTCGTCTGCTTGGGAGAATCTCGCGGCCTCGGGCGTAAATGTCGGCGATGTCGTCGATGAATCAGTCCTCCATTCCGATGGGGCGCGCGGCTTGGAAATCTTTGCGAAAGTTGCCTTGCAAAAAAGGGAAGACGGTGTTCCCACACCGACGGACCCACTGTATTTGCGCCGCCCAGACGTCGCCCTTCCACCGCCGTTGAAGCCAGTATTAAAGGTGCAGCCGTGATACGCCTCATGCGCGCCGGAGACCTCGAAACGGTGGCGCGCCTCGAAAGTGAGCTGTTCACGTCGGCGTCGTGGAGTCTGGCGATGCTTGAGCAGGAACTCAACGGGCCCGGGCGCACGTATTACGTGTGGGTCGGTGCTCTGCCGCATCTGCCGCAAAATGAGGCCGGCATCGCTGCGTGTGACGCCGTGCTCGGTTATGCAGGCCTGTGGTGCGCGGGGGCCGGTTCAGACGCAGAAGTCATGACCATCGGGGTGGACAAGGCCGCTCAACATGCCGGTATCGGTAGGGCATTGATGCAGGCGTTGATGGATGCAGCGCGCGAGCAGGGTGCTCGGCGGATGCTGCTGGAGGTGCGCGTCGACAATGCACCGGCGAAGAGCCTCTACCACCAGTTAGGCTTCAAGCCGATGGGACTGAGGAAACACTATTATCAGCCAGAGGACGTTGACGCTGTGACCATGAGTTTGAATCTTGAGGAGACTGAACATGAGTGAGCCGGTAGTTCTCGGTATCGAATCCACCTGCGACGAGACCGCTGCGGCCGTTGTCAGGGGGCGCGAACTTGTGTCGAACGTGGTGGCGTCGTCGATGGACGAGCATGCTCGTTACGGAGGCGTGATTCCAGAGATTGCCTCCCGTGCGCACGCCGAAGCCTTCGTGCCGGTCGTATCCAAGGCGCTCGCCGACGCTCAGATGGAACTCTCCGACGTCGATGCGATTGCCGTTTCGGCCGGACCCGGGCTCGCTGGTTGCCTGGCGGTCGGAGTTTCGGGGGCGAAGTCGCTGGCTTACGCGGCAAATAAGCCGTTGTATGGTATCAACCACGTGATCGGTCACATCGCTGTGACTCAGCTCCAGTTCGGTTCATTCCCGTCAGATACGTTGGCGTTGATCGTTTCAGGTGGACACACCTCGCTGTTGCACGTAACCGATGTGGCTCGCCACGTGGACGTGGTCGGCACTACGCTCGACGATGCTGCGGGTGAGTGCTTCGACAAGATTGCGCGACTGCTGGGCTTTCCTTACCCTGGTGGCCCGCACATCGATCGCCATGCGCAAGTGGGAGACCCCCACGCACTGAAAGTTCCACAGGGACTGACGCAGGGGCGTTCGGGGGCTGCTCATCCCTATGATTTCAGTTTCTCTGGGGTCAAGACTGCTGTTGCACGATGGATCGAGGCGCAGCAGGCCGAGGGTAAGGAGATACCTGTTGACGACGTGTGTGCTTCGCTGGCCAATTCCGTCGCAGATGTGCTGAGCGAAAAGGCGGTGCGTGCTTGTGAGAGGTTCGACTCAGACACTCTGATCGTGGGCGGTGGCTTCTCCGCTAACTCGCAATTGAGAAACATGCTCGTCAAGAAGGGGAAGCGGCACGGTATCGAAATGCGCATCCCACAGATCAAGCTGTGCACCGACAACGGCGCGATGGTCGCAATGTTGGGTGTCAATCTGGTCGAGGCCGGCGTCGCTCCGAGTTCTCCCGATTTCTCGATCGATTCCGCCATGCCGATGGACAAAATAGTCATGGAGTGAACACTCAGTTTGGCGACTTTTCGCCGATTCTGTGTACCTCGGCCGCGACACCCCGATTTGCGCAACTAGGCGAGCTGAGTTAATCTATTCAAGTTGCTTGGAGAGGTAAGAAGCCCCATCAGGCAATATGCGCCAGTAGCCCAACGGATTAGAGCAGCTGACTACGGATCAGCAGGTTGCAGGTTCGAATCCTGTCTGGCGCACCAAAGTGAAAGCCCTCGCTCATGCGGGGGTTTTCGTGTATTAACTCAGGCGCTGACTTATCACATGTGACTCATGAGATGAGATATTTTTAATATATTCGGCTAAGAAAGGCTCCTGATGCAGATTGAAGGAGTCCTCATGAGTAATGGTGCTATTGGTGACGTACAGCTTTATGAATCTTCTGATGGTTCTATCCAGCTAGAAGTTCGTACTGGCGATGACACGGTGTGGCTAACACGTCAACAAATGGCCGCCCTCTTCAATCGCGATGTGAAAACAATAGGCAAGCACATTGCTAATGCTCAGCATGAGGAATTAGAGGGACTGCCAACTGTCGCAAATTTTGCGACAGTTCAAAAAGAAGGTACTCGATCTGTTGAACGTAATATCGAGCACTATAATCTCGACATGGTTCTTTCCGTTGGTTATCGGGTCAAATCAAAAGAAGGCGTAAAGTTCCGTCAGTGGTCAAACTGTATCGGAATTCTTGACGACGAGAATGAATAACTCCGAACCAACAGTAAGTAGTTACTCGGGTGAGGGCCACATGTTCCTCCTTTCGTGGAAAAATGACCGCTGAGAGGCGCGTGAAAGCGTGTGAGTGGTCAAATTTCCACGAAGTGAGGGCGGATGTGGGCGTGGAAGTGGGGGCCCTGTAGCCCCACGACCCGTGATTATCGCTGCTCAACTTCATCTGATGAGCAGTTTGTATTTCTTATGTGCGGATTACGACGGGATAAACCTCAATTTCCTTAGTGGTGCCCAGTGAAAAGGTGCTTGCCGTGGAACTTTGCTCCAGAAAACAGCTCATCAGAAATCAAAAGTGCTCATTAGATGCGTTTGAGCCATCCTGCGGACCAATTTTACTGTCCCACATTCTCTTCACACTGGATCCGACGAGCGTATGCGTTGAAATGTGCATCCCGACGCTGAAGCACCGACGGACGTGGATTGAAACGTAAGCTGAAACATACGAACATACGTCCTCTGATCCTTCGAATTCTTGGCAAATAAGGTACTCTGCAAGAAGAGAAGCAAGAATTTTCACCGCGGCAGGCAGCGAGTTTAAACGCGCGGTGAATATTGAGAGAACGAAGAAGCGGGGAAGAGAGCGACTAGATGTCCAGATCTAAAACTCTGATCACGATGGGCAATGCTCTTGCTGCCCTTGAAACACTTTTTGTTGGCTTGATTATCTTCGCTATCCAGGTGCCAGACACATACTCCACGGCGTATAGCGAGGGCGATTTTGCCGATGCCTATTTGGTCTGGCTTTTTATAGGTATTCCTTTTGTTCTCTCCATCATCGGTCAGATCATCAACTGGGTGGGGTTGGGGAAAATAGATGGGGTCAATCGTCAACGCTGGCGCCTGTGGTTCCTCGTCATTGGCATCCTCACCCTCTGCGTCAACCTCATCTCGGGCATTCTCTATATCGTCGCCTTCTCCTTCTCCAATCGCGAGCACGGCACTCGCACAGTTGAAAGCGCGGACGGCGAGTTCAACGGCACCAGTGTTGCACAAATGCCGCGCATCAATGATTGGACCTTGCAGAGTAATCTTGAGGACTTGCGCGATTGGAAGGTTCTCTCGGATTCCGAAGTGATGAGTGTGCGGAACGAGTTGCGCATATGAACGAGATCAATAATGACGCCAGCAGTAACGCAAGCAGTGACACTGATAATGCCGCCGGCACGCCACTTGGGCAGTCGAACCAAGGCTCACAGAGCCCACAGCCTGGGCCTCGGCGCTATCGCAAGCTCAGACTCCGCACCACGAGAAGGGCCGCTTTCAACAGATTCGTTATGGGAGGCATCATTCTGCTGGGCGTCGTAGCGCTCGGCGTCATGCGTCTGCTTGTGGGCTTGGATAGTCTAGGTCAGATTTACCTGACGATCTTCATCCTTTTGTGCGCTGTCGCGTATCAAGTGGTCTCGAGGAGCACTCGCGACACAAGCACGGTTCAGAAATATGATCCCGGCGCAATTTATGAATCGGAACTGACGTCCCTCCATCAGGCGGCCAAAGAGTACTCGCAGGAAGAGGTGGCGCGCTTTGTGAAGGCGCGTTTTAGCCAGCGCGACGTGGAGACCTTCCAGAAGAATCTCACCGAGGCGCAGGAGAATGCGCTGACGTGGGAATTCGTGGTGCGTCAATCGGGCTACCTTGTGCTGATTGAGACAGTGACGCACGGTCTCGACTCAGCGAAAAAGATCATCGCGGATATTCAGCAGCATCCGCGGAAAATGCTGAAATTTGGTGATTTTCTCTATACGACTTTGCCGAACGTGACACGGTTGAGCACTGAGTTCTCCGATCTCACGCAGAATCAGGCGCAGGCGCGCAAGGCCGCGCTCGTGCTGATCAAAAAACTTTCTGGCGACGTCACGAAGATGTATGAGGCCGCTCAGTTGGCTGATGTTCAAGAGGTCGTGCGAGAGTCGGGTGCGACCTTAGCTGGGGACAGCATGGCGGAATCCTTGGCGAGCATGAAGGCTGAGGCCGATGCAACACCCTCGAATGATGAGTTCAATATTGTCCAGCAGGCTCTGACTGAACAGGGCGCGCGGGGCAGTGCGACCGAAAATTCCGTCGGCGCAGACGCAGACGAGCACAGCGCCGACAGCGCCGCCGCGGATTCTCCCAAGACTTCCTCCGCAGCCCCGTCTGGCGCAGCCCGTCCCACAATCCCCGTGTCCCGACGCGAGATTCAGCAGCAGCAACGAACACTAGACGCACTAGTGGCAGCTCTCATAGGCGGCTCTCTGGGGGCCGTATGGACGCCGGGTGTTTTGCGGTCTTTTGTGCAGTCGTCGCGTTTGGTCTGGGGTGCTTTGCGGTCATCTCCGGGTTCCGAGCGTTGCGCATGTTCTCGTGGATGATGGTGGTAGGCATCGTGGCGCTCTGTTCGATCACGTTCGTGGGCTATGGTCAGCAGGTGCAGCGCGACGCTGTGGCACATGCTCAGGGCAATGGAGACGAGTCCGATCTCACCGTCGACGAGCAGATGGAGGCGGTGAGTAAGGAGAAGGCCAAGGAATGGACCATGGAGGACTTTATGGCGCTGGATATCAACGGTACCAGTGGCTATGGTGGTACGGACCTGTCGGATATTCTCAAGGTTTACGGTGCTCCCGGCTCGGTGTGGGGCGGCGATGATGGGACGCGGCAAGTAGAGTACGCTCAGAATCCTCGCACGTACAATCTCATGGAAGCCTCGATTGATTTCAGCGTGGTCGATGGCAGTCTCATCGATAAGTCGGAAAACGGCCTTGGAGCCCAGCTTCCGTATACGTGGACGTCAAACGAGTGCGATTCCTTGGTTACACTGGACAAGGCGAAGAGCTGGAAGGATGCGACATCCTTTGCTCAGGTCGAAGCCAAGCACGGCGACCCCTACGAGGTAGAGGTGACGAGGGAAAAGGACGACACGGTGAGTTTTTTCACTGCATATCACTCGGACCACGATTTCCAAGGTAAAAACCACAAAATGGCGAGCCTGAGCTTCGTGAAGGTGGCTCCCGATGATTATCGCCTGAAGTACTGCTGGGTGCCTGACTAGACAGTTGATTTTACAGACGGTTTCAATGATTTTTGATGGCAGGCAGCCACATCTGGCTGAAAAGGAGCAAAGATGGAGAACGCAGAGCACCAGGGCAGCGGCCACGTTGACGGCAGCGCTTACGAGCGTGGCTTGAGTGGCAACAGCGACGCGGGCAAGGCGGATGCAGCCGACAAGATCGTGACCGAGATTCCGCAACAGGCTCCACCGACGGCGTTGTCGAGTCTCGGGGCAGGTGATGTTGCGAAAGCCCATGAGTTAGCGAAGAGTTTGGAGCAGACGCGGCAGGAGTCCATCTCTGTCTATGGTCAGGAGGCGCAGAAGAACATTACGGCGTTCTCCAGCGAGGTGCTTTCGAAAGTGAAAGCGAAGGATTTGGGCGAAGTGGGCACCACGTTGACCGACCTCATGTACAACCTCAAGAATTCAGATCCCGCGGAGCTGACAGAAGAAGACGGCTTCTTCGAGAAGCTGTTCAAGAGGGCGAAGAAGTCGCTGTTCGACATCACGGCGAAGTACCAGAAGATCGATGCCAGCGTCGACAAGATTTCCGCCCGTCTTGACGGTCAAAGCCAGCAGTTGAGTGATGACAACACAATGCTTGACGAGATGTACACCCAGAATTTCGAGTTCTTCAAGCAACTCAACGTGTATATTGCGGGTGCAGAGATCAAGCTCGACGAGCTGAAGTCTACCGATATTCCTGCGGCCCAGGCTGCGGCTTCGGCCGGCACAGATCTCATGGCTACTCAGACACTCTCCGATCTCACCGCATTCCAAAACCGGCTTGAAAAGCGCAAGTATGACCTCGAGTTGACGCGGCAGATTACCATCCAGCAGGCGCCGCAAATTCGACTCATCCAGAACACAAACCGTGAGCTCACCGACAAGATCGCCTCGTCCATCAACACTGCGATTCCGCTGTGGAAAAATCAGCTGGCGGTGGCGTTGACGCTTCTCAACCAACGGCAGGCACTTGACAGCCAGCGCATGGTTTCGGATACCACGAATGCGCTGTTGCAGAAGAATTCTGAGATGCTCAAGACTTCTGCCATTGCAGCTGCGAATGAGAACGAACGTGGCGTGGTCGACCTCGAGACACTGAAGAAGACTCAGGCAGACCTTGTCGATACCATTCAGCAGACGTTGCAGATTCAGGCGGCGGGAAAGGCCAAGCGGCAGCAGTCGGAGGTTGAACTTGCGCGAATGGAGGCAAGTCTCAAGGCAAAGCTCGTTGAAATCAGCGAGGGAAAGACCGCGACTGCGACCGAGATCGGCGGCGGCGAGCCTACAGGTGCTGCAGCGGGTTCTGCCGGAATGAGTTGAACGATACGAAATATTTGTAATCTGTGTTGCTACCGTACGAAGTGCGTTTCGATAGTGTTGGGTCTTCTGTTAGAGAGTGCGGCCGTCAATCAGGGTTATGCAATATCCTTGATACGGTACTTTTAACGGACGCTCTCAAGACTGGGGAATAAGCATTCACATGGCATCATCTGGCACGAGTCGCACTTCTACGCTCCGCCGTCACCTTCGCCGTCTCGCGTACTCCGACAGGGCATCCGGCCTGCTCATGCTCGCCTGCGCCGCACTGGGGCTGCTCCTGGTCAATCTTTCCTGGACAGCGGGTCCGCTCCACGAGTTCAGCGAGATCCATCTCGGAATCCCGTGGACGAACATCGAACTCCCCGTCAGTGAATGGGCGCAGGATGGTCTGCTGACGGT
>JALCOX010000071.1 GCA_022649925.1 Bifidobacteriaceae bacterium
CACGTGAGCATTCGCAACATTTATTCAGCCGCTGAGGCACAGTCTGCTGTCGCGCAGACCCTTCAGTGCGCATGTTGCTGTCGACTCGCGTGTTGCGCACGCTAGTTCGGCTGTTTTCTGAATTTTTAATTTTCTAGATTTCGCAAGGCCGAAGTAGTCGATTCGCTGATGTTCCGCTGTGCACAATGCCCTCTCTTTCCCCTCTCCTATTCGTGAGATTTTCCCGAGGCGGAAATGCTAAAAATTGAGGGTCCAAATGCACAAAGTTCCGCGGATCGTTCACACATCATAAAAAATCGCAATAACAAAACCGTTATGCAATGCCATTATTTTCGCTACTTTTAGCGAGGAAACGTGTCATACATGCCACACATGTCGCATTGGGGCAAAAGGAGAAATAAATAATGTCTGGTATCACATTGGATTGGGTCTCACTTGGCGTGACCCTGGTACTCTTCGCCGTACTGGCGTTCTTGAGTATTAGAAAGATCGTGGGCTTCGGTCTGCGAACCATCATCGCAACCGTCTTTGGCATCGTCGTCGGAGCAGCCTTCCAAGGGCACACTACTTATGTGGCGGCGTTCGGATCCGTATGGTCCAATGCGATCTCCGCAATCGTTGTGCCACTGCTGCTCTTCAGCATCATCGCCTCCATCACCAACCTCGGTGAATCAGTGAGATTGAAGAACATCGGCCTCAAATCGATCATTTTCCTGCTGCTCAACACCCTGACGGCAGCGCTCCTCGCCCTCGGTTTCGGCCTCGCGTTCGGCGTCGGCAAGGGCTTCAACTACACGCCGGTCGCGGGCTACAAGGCTCACGACGTGCCCGGAGTGCTCGACACCCTCGTCAATCTCTTCCCCTCGAACCTCATGGCAAACTGGTCTCAGAACCAGGTCGTCCCCGTGGTGATCTTCGCAATTTTGGTGGCCATCGCCTTCAATTCCGCCGCAAAGACGCCGAAGGGTTCCGAGGCAGTCGCACCGTTTAAGCGCTTCGTCGACGCCGGCAACGTGGTACTCAGCAAGGCCACGCAGATCGTCATCGGTTTCACTCCATACGCCGTGCTCGCCCTCATCGCCAACGCGGTCTCCGGCTCCGACATCGCAACGCTCGTCCCGCTGCTCGGCGTGCTCGTAGTGGCCTACATCGCCATCATCATTCAAATGTTCATCATCCAGCCGCTGTTGCTCTCCGGTTTCACCCGCCTCAATCCGTTCCGCTTCTTCAAGGCCTTCTGGCCGGCGGGCGTGGTGGCGTTCACCTCTGAGTCCAGCATCGGCACCATCCCCGTCACGGTACGTCAACTCAAGCAGATGGGCGTCAAGGGTGATATCGCGTCCTTCGTCTCCAGTCTCGGCGCCAACCTCGGCATGCCCGGCTGCGCTGGAATCTGGCCGGTCCTGGTCGCCGTCTTCACCATTAACGCGCAAGGCCTCAATTACAGTGCCGGTCAGTTCCTCTTCCTCGTCGTGCTCGCGCTGCTGGTCTCGATTGGAACCGTCGGCGTCCCCGGAACCGCCACAGTCACCGCGACCTCCCTGTTTGCAGCGGCGGGCCTGCCAGTTGAGTTCATCGCTGTCATGCAGCCAATTTCGACCATCGTCGACATGGGCCGCACCGCACTCAACGTCGCTGGCGCCGCGAATTCCGCGGTGATCGTTGCAAAGACCGAAGATCAGCTCGACCTTGACGTTTACAACGGCAAGAAGGAATACGTAGAAGAAGACGAAGAGCTGCTCGCCGAGGCAGCCGCGCTTGTGGGAGGCGGCCGGAATGCCTCGAAACAGGGCGCAACTTCCGATCCTGCCGCCGTCCCGGTTGCCGACCCGGCCCCGAGCGCTGCCGCTCCCGCCTTCAATCTCGATACCGCGGCCGGCGCGTTGAACTTCAGCCCCGCTTCCGCTTTGGCCGGTCAAGATGACGACATGTGCGGCATCGGCAATGGCGGCGGCGCAGAAACGGCCTCGGATTCACGTCAGGCCTGATACCTTGCGCAGACAGCCACTCCTGTAATCACATCAGTGGCTTTTGATTGCGGATTTCTCCATCCGCCCCGTCCGTAGCTGCCCGGCTATAAAGTGCCCGCTTCGCTTGACGCGAGGTGGGCACTTTTATGTTGAGTGGGCGATAAATGCGTTAGGTGGGCGATAAATGAGCCTCAGAAGGGATTTTGCGCCCGATTATCGCCCACTTGATGCAGATATCGCCCACTTCCAAGAAAAGAGAGAGGGAGAAAGAAGGGAGAAGAGGCCGCGAAGGGAAAGGAAAAGGAGAGAGGTGGAAGGAGGAGAGGTAGGGAGGGGAGGTCGCGAAAGGAAGAAGAAAAGGGAGAAAAAGAGGGTGAAGAGTAGGAGTGTAGAAGGGATAGGAGGGGGGTGGAGGGTATAAGCAAGCGACCGCAGAGGGAAAAGAGGATATAAGGAAAAGACCACTATTACGCAGCGGACGCCACCGACATGGCACCAGTCCCGGCAGAATCCTCCGCCCCAGCCCCTGCAACTCCCGAAGCCTCCACATCCCCAGACCCCAGCCCGCAGGGTGAGCCCTGCGTCCCCTTCGGAGGGAAGGTCCGCGTCATGAAGCGCACGAAGTCCGCAATCGACATACCTCCGTCGTCGCTGAGCCACGCGCTGACCGCCGCCACGATTCCAGATAGTGAGAACTCTCTGAATAATTTTGCCTCCGCGTCGGACAGGCTGAGGCAGTCCGCACCTTGATTGATGAGCGGCACAATGAGGTCCTTGAACTTGCGAACGAACTTCGGGTCGCCACGCTCCGAGAGCAGCACCGACATGAAAGAGCGATACGTCTGCACTGTGGAGGCGAGAAATTCCATATCGCCTTCAAAAGACATCGGATCCATCATCCCCCCGGACTTCTCAATATCGCCCAGGTGCGAAACGATGAGGGCCGCAATGGCGTCGAGCAGCTTGTCTTCCGCTTGAGTGAAGAGTTCGGGAATATCTCGATAGTACTGATAGAAAGTGGCGCGGTTGTAGCCGGCGCGATCGGTGATGTCCTTGACGCGAATCTTGCTGAGATCATTCTCGAGATAGAGATCCCAAAACGCCTGTTGAAGCCGATTGCGCGTCTGTTCCGTCACTTCGGGCTGCCTGTTGACCATGTTCACTCCTGCCACCGCATTGCTTGAGATGCTAACCCTCGCCCCATCAACTGACAAATTTACGAAAAATGTTAGTTGATGAAGCCGCTAACAGTGTTTATAGTACATCATCAGGCAACACGTTGTCGGATAATTGATAACAGCTGCCACCACTACCTAGCCGTTCCACGAAAGGCGCGCACACGAATGGATTGGATTGCTCATCAGGTTCTCCGGTTCCGCAAGACCATCATCACCATTTTCGCCGTTGCACTCGCCGTATTCGGGACGGCTGCCCTCACACTTCACATCAACTACGACATGACGCAGTATCTGCCCACCGACGCGAATTCCACCAAGGCACTCAGCGTCATGGAGAAGAGCTTTAAGAAGGATCTTCCCAACGCAACTGTCATGGTGCCGGTAAACGGCGTGGCGCAAGGCAAGGAATACAAAGAGAAAATCGCCAAGATCACCGGCGTCGAGGATGTGATGTGGCTCGACGACTCGGTCGACCTCACCAAACCCGTCGAATCACTGGACCAAAAGACAGTCAGCAGCTACTACAAGGACGGCAAGGCACTCTACCAGGTGACGGTCGAGGCCGGGGACGAGCAGGCGGCGGTGGGCGCGCTCAAAGATCTCGCCGGCGGGAAAACTGCTGTCATCGGCAACGCGGCAGATATGGCAAGCTCACAGAAGATGGCGCTCAACCAGAGCTTCTCCGCCATGCTCATGCTCGCACCCATCATCCTCATCGTCCTCATCGTCGCGACGCGCAGCTGGGTTGAACCTCTGCTCTACCTCGCCTCCATCGGTGCCTCCATCGTCATCAATCTCGGAATTTCCTCCATGATGGGCGAGATCAGCTTCATCTCAATGGCCGTCGTCCCTATCCTGCAGCTCGCCGTGGCGCTCGACTACGCGGTCTTTCTCTCCACGGCGTACACCGCCGCACGCGAGACGACCACCAGCAGCGTCGACGCCATGCGAACCGCCATGAAGAAATCGGCGACCTCCATCTTTGCGAGCGCGCTCGTCGGCATTTTCGCCTTTGCGGCACTCATCTCGATGAACTTCAAAATTGGTCCGGACATGGGCTGGGGTCTGGTCCGCGGCGTCGTCATCAGCTACATCACCGTCATCACTTTGCTGCCAGCGCTCACCGTGGCCAGCGACAAGTGGATCCAGAAGACCCACCACCGCCGCTTCCTGCCCAGCTTCACCCGCACGAGTTCTGCCCTGGTGAAAATTCGGATTCTCGCGCTCATCATCATTGCAATCATGGTGATTCCGTCCTACTTGGGTCAGGCGCGCAACTCCTTCATTTACGGTTCGGGCGACGCGGCGGCCGGTTCCACCATCGCAAACGATACCGCCGCGATCAAAAAGGTCTTCAGCACCGACAACTCGCTGGTTCTGCTGGTTCCCCGTGGAGACTCGGCGGCCGAGAAGCAGATTGATTCCGAAGTGGGCGATCTCGCGGGCGTCAAGTCCATAACCTCCTATGCCACTTCCGTGGGCAATCAAGTGCCCGAGCAATACATTGGTAGCCTCGCCGATACCTTCTATTCCAAGGACTACGCGCGTATCATCATCACGGTGACCACGAAGTCTGAGGGTGAGGCGGCCTTCCACCTCGTCAAACAGATACGTGCCGTAGCGAGCGCTCTCTACCCCGGCCAGCAGACGTATCTCGCCGGCCAGTCAGCCAACATGTACGACATGAAGAACACCGTGACCGCCGACAATGAGCGCGTGGACACCATCACCATCGTCGCGATCTTCGTGATCCTTTTGCTGCTGTTCCGCTCGATCATCCTGCCGATTCTGGCCATCGTGACGATCAAGTCTGCAATCTTCATCAACATGGCGATCCCCTACTTTATGGGGACGGAGCTCAGCTTCATCGGCTACCTCATCGTGTCGGTGATCATGATGGGTTCCGCCATCGATTACGGGATCCTGCTGCTCGACCACTACCTCGCCGAGCGGCGCACCCAGCCCAAGATTCCCGCCATGAAGTCGGCGCTCAAGCAGGCAATTCCGGCCATGTTCGTGTCCGCGCTGATTCTGACGCTGGCCGGCATCACGCTGGGCGCCACGTCGAGCAACGCGATCGTCCAAGCAATGGGTTGGCTCATCGGACGCGGCGGCGCCATCGCCTTCCTCGCTTCGATCACGCTGCTACCCAGCCTGCTGCTCGTTTTCGACAGGTTGATACCCAAGTTGTCGCTCAAACTCACCTTCTTTACCCCCGGCGCCGGGCCAACCACGTCACCCACAGCGCCAACCGCCCCATCCATTGAAGGAGAAATCCAATGACCTCTCAGCTCACTTCTCACCTCTCGCGCACGAGCAAAGCAGGCATCGCAGCGCTCTCGAGCATCGCCCTCCTCCTGGCGGGCGGCTCGCTCGCTTACGGCGCGACGGCCTCAAACCCAGACTCGGGTGCACAGGCGAGCGCAAGCGCACAGACAGTGAACGCCGCTGACACCACCTCCGCGCACGCCACCTACAAAAAGGACCAGAACATCTACGGAATTCTGAATTCCGATGGAGCTTCCAAGGACGTTTACGTGGTCAATCAGTTCAAGGTGACGAAGGCCGGCAACCTCACCGACTACGGCGATTACGATTCGACCGAAAACCTCTCGAGCACGAAAAAGCTCGAGAGCTCGGGCGGCGAACAGTCGATTGCAGTCGCGAAGGGCGACTTCTATTATCAGGGAGACCTCACGTCTGACAACGCTCAGGCTCAGCTCCCGTGGAACGTCGGCATCACTTACACCCTGGACGGCAAGGACGTCGCCGCAAAAGACCTCGCCGGAGCGAGCGGGCGCGTGGGAGTGAAGATTCACACCGCGAAGAACAAGAATTCTACCGAGCCGCTGTACTACAAGAAGTACATGCTGCAGATCTCCTTCACCGTGCCGTCGAGCAAAGTCAATTCCATCGATGCCGGCGATTCGGGAATTGTGGCGGATGCGGGCGCCAACAAGCAGCTCACTTATACTGTGATGCCCGGCAAAGACGGCGATCTCAGTTTTGCTGCTGATGCCACGAACTTTTCGATGAGCGCCATCTCGATTGCCGCCGCACCGTTCTCAATGGATCTCGGCGACACTTTCGACACCAGCTCACTTACCTCGGGCATGGAGAAGCTAGCGGACGGCACCAACAAACTCGCTGACGGTTCTTCCACGCTCGCCGCCAACTCCGGCTCACTCAGCAGCGGCACAGCAACCCTGGCGAACGGTGCGACCAGCCTCGCCACCGGCACCTCCACCTTCACTTCTGGGGTCGCACAGTTTGGAATTGGGCTCACCAAGGTGAGCGACGGCGCGACCAGCCTCGCCACCGGCGCACACACGCTGTCGAGTGGTATCTCGCAGTACACGTCCGGTATCTCTACGCTCGCAAAGGGTTCCGCATCACTCAATTCCGGCATCTCCCAGCTCTCCAGCGGTGTGGCGAAGGCCGCCAAAGGCACGTCACAGTACTCGAAGCAGCTTTCACAGCAGGCGCAAGAGCTTGGTAAGACCGCGAATACGACGACCATCACGGCCGCGTCGCGAAAGTACCAGACCGCACTCACCGACTACTCGACCGCGATGTCAACCCTCGCCGCGACCCAGCCGATGAAGCTTCTGGCCGTGCAGAACGTACAGAACGGACTGCCCGATCCCGTCAGCGATCCCAGCGGATATCGCGCGGGGCTGGTGAGCGCCATCAGTGCTCAGTCCGACACGTCTGTGGAGAACATTCTCTCCAAGATTCTCGCGCTCACCGACGCACAGACGAACCTCACCACCTTGGCCGGGAAGGCGGGCTCCGCCCAGGCGCTCAGTGGCGCGGCGGACGGCGCAGCACAGATTGACAGCGGAATGCAGCAACTCGCCTCCGGTGCCAGCAAGACTGCAGCGGGCTCCCAGAGCTTCAACGAGGGCGCACAGAAGGCGGCAAAGGCGGGCTCCGCGCTGACGTCCGGCGCCAAGAAATACGCGAAGGGCACGGACTCCTTTGCGTCGGGAATGAAAACGCTGAAAGGCGGGGCATCGAGCCTCACCGGCGGCGCGCAAAAGCTCTCGAGCGGCTCATCTCAGTTGGCGAGCGGCGCGACGACACTCGCCTCCGGTGTTTCGCAGTTCGCTTCAGGCGTCAACCAACTCGACGATGGAATCTCCACTCTGGCGACGAACACCGAGAAGATCCCCTCCACCATGAAAAAGGAGATCGACAAGGCGATGGAGAACTTCTCCGGTGACGTCACGCCCATCGACTTCATTTCGGCTCGCAACAAGGACGTTTCACACGTTCAGTTCATGCTGACTACCTCAGCCATTGAGAAGAAGGCGGCGACCAAGACAGTTAAGGACTCTCCTACTCCCTCCTTCGTGCAGCGGCTCAAGAACCTGTTCACTGGCACCAAGTCGGAGGAGTAGAAATTCGCCTGCGAGTCTCGAAGATTACCCCTCATTGCTCACTTATCGCGTTGCTGCGCAACAAACTTTCGGCGCGTTGCGCAAGATTTCACTCACCGAATGACTGCGGCGCGCGGTAGCATGGCGTGATTCACAGAGAAAGATGAACTCGGCCAATCGGGCCGGGAATTCGAGAAAACTAAATGCCAAGCGGCGCCGCAGAATAGTGAAATTTCCTGCCGCCTCGCGCTTGGCGTCTGGAGGGACCCGCCATGAGCACACATACTCCACAACAGACGACCGAAAAGGTCGCAAAGAAAAAGCCACGCTCCTTCAAGGGCCTGCTCGCAAGTGTCGGGCGTTTCATCGTCAGTTCACCGATGCCCTTTATCGTGCTCATCATCGGTGCCATTAACGGTTTCCTGTGGCAGACTCACAGCCAAATCGCCATCTGGATCTTCCTTCTCCTCATCGCCTACGCGGTCGTCGATGCGCTCCTGGGCATCGTGCGCGACATCCGTCACGGTCACGTCGGGGTCGATCTACTCGCAATCGTCGCGATATTGGCCACCACCGTGGTCGGCGAATACTGGGCCGCGTGGATCGTGGTCCTCATGATCTATTCGGGCGACGCCATCGAGGACTTCGCTCAAAATCGCGCAGGCCGCAACCTCACCGCGCTCGTCGACGCCGCTCCCCAAATCGCCCACGTATTGCGCGACGCTGGCTCAACGTCTCAGCCCGAAGCAGGCTCAGCCAACACCACTCAGAAGGACTCCCGCACCCCAGCAGATGTCTACACCAGTTCGCTCTACGACGCCGACAAATCCACCGATCCCCTCACCGGCGAGCGCCTCGACTACGCGGAGGGCCTCCTCAACTTCCACGTGCCCGACTACACCGCAGATCCAAACGCCTCGGACCGCTGCGTCATCCTTCCGTCCGAAGACCACAGCAACGGTTGGAACACTGTCGATGTCGATAAAGTTCGCATCGGTGACCGTCTCGTCGTCAAGCCAGGCGAAACCGTTCCTGTCAACGGCGTGCTGCTGAGCGAACAGGCGACCGTCGATCTCTCCATGATCAACGGAGAGCCTGTGCCGGTGGACGTGTACCGCGGCGGGCACATCTCGTCCGGCGCCGTCAACGGCTCCGATACGCTCACCATGCAGGCCACGGCGACTGCAGCCGCGTCGCAGTATCAGAAGATCCTGCAGCTGGTGAAGACGGCCCAGGAGTCGCGCGCAACGGTCGTAAAGACGGCCGATATGCTGGCAGTTCCTTTCACCGTGATCTCGCTGATCATTGCGTTCTTGGCGTGGTTCTTCGCCGGAGATCCGTTGCGCTTCGCACAGGTGCTCGTTCTGGCGACGCC